>NZ_NHPE01000120.1:0-4639 GCF_002252895.1 Halorubrum sp. Eb13
GCGCTCCTCAGTCGCTCGTTTCACTCGCTCCCTGCGGTGCTTGCATCGCCCGTCTTCGTCCTCGCGACTGCCCCTTTGAGTCCCATCCACCCGCAACCGCACCGCAGCCTCACACCTCCCCAGCCTCGTCGCTCACTTCGTCGCCGGCGCTTCGCGCCGGCTGCCCGTGGCGCTACGCGCCACGCCGTTCGCGACTCCCTCGCGCGTGCTCCTCGCGGCCGATGGCCGCTCGCAGGCACGCGCCACCGCACTTGTCTCGATCGACTCATCGTTTCGCAACGACTCTTCCACACTCACCCTCCCACTCATCGCAACGACTAATCCCCCGCCGGACGCTTCCCGAGGTATGACCGAGAAGGCCACCGCGCGAGCCCACCCGATCCAGGGGCTCGTCAAGTACCACGGGATGCGCGACCCGGAGCTCCGGCTCCCGTACCACGACAGCATCAGCCTCTGTACCGCCCCGACCGCGACGACGACGACGGTCGAGTGGCAGCCCGACGCGAGCGAGGACACGTACGTCATCGGCGGCGAGGCGGTCGACGGCCGGGCCGCCGAGCGCATCGATATGGTCGTCGACCACGTCCGCGAGCTGGCCGGCGTCGACGCCGCGGTCCGGCTGGAGAGCGAGAACTCCTTCCCGTCGAACATCGGCTTCGGCTCCTCGTCGTCGGGGTTCGCGGCCGCCGCGCTCGCGCTCGTCGAGGCCGCCGGCCTCGACCGCTCCCTGCCCGAGGTCTC
Organism: Halorubrum sp. Eb13; assembly: GCF_002252895.1. Taxonomy (NCBI): domain Archaea; kingdom Methanobacteriati; phylum Methanobacteriota; class Halobacteria; order Halobacteriales; family Haloferacaceae; genus Halorubrum; species Halorubrum sp. Eb13. The sequence goes on from NZ_NHPE01000120.1 coordinate 742, forward strand.
CACGATCGCCCGCCGCGGCTCCTCCTCCGCGGCCCGGGCCGTCACCGGGGCCTACTCCCGGCTCGACGCCGGGCTCAACGACGAGGACTGTCGCTCGCACCGTCTGGACGTGGGCGTCGGCGAGGACGGGTTCGACCCCGAGGAGGACCTCCGGATCGTCGCCGCGCACGTCCCCGCTTATAAAGAGACCGAGGAGGCGCACCGCGAGGCCGCCGCGAGCCACATGATGCAGGCGCGGACCGCCCACGTGCAGGACCAGCTCGTCGAGATGACCGACGCGCTCCGCGAGGGCGACTTCGACCGGATCTTCGAGACGGCCGAGCACGACTCGCTCTCGCTGACGGCCACCACGATGACCGGCCCCGCCGGGTGGGTGTACTGGCAGCCGGAGACGATCCAAGTGTTCAACGCGGTCCGCGAGCTCCGAGAGGACGGCGTCCCCGTCTACTTCTCGACTGACACCGGCGCCTCGGTGTACGTCAACACCCTCGCCGACCACGCCGACGAGGTCGAGAGCAGAATCAGCGAGATCGGCATCGACACCGACGTCTGGGAGGTCGGCGGGCCTGCGCACGTGCTTGACGAGAGCGAGGCGCTGTTTTAAGTCGGACCGGCGATCTACCGCTCGTGGACGGTCGGCGGGTCACGACCGGCACCACCTCCGCTGCGAGCCGTTCATCAGACCCACTTATTCGAATCCGTCGAAAGTCGAGAGTGCTATCGCGTTCGTCCGTAAATTTTATGTCTCTTGCTAACGTATATCACGGGTGCGGACACAGCGGGGACATACCGGACGACCCGAATGGGTGCGTCTGTCAAGACGGGCTCAATCGGGTTGGAGGTAAAATCAGACCCCCCGACAGGGAAGTGAGATGAACGCCTCGAAGGAGAACCGAAGCGTGCCGGAAACAGTCCCGCCGGCAGGACTGTCGTAAAGGTCAAGTATCGGGCCTTGGGCGACTAAGGTCCGAGAAACCGGCTGCTGGCAACCGCTGGTGAAAGTCCAGCCAAAGCCCCAAAGGGCAACGCCGGGAAAGACCGGCTACAGCCAGCGCAGGTCGGAAGGGCCGTACGGTGCGCGGAAAACGTCTCCCGTCCGGGTCTTAACCGCGGTGTTCGCCCGTTCTCGACAAAGTACCACCGAACAGCGCTGCTGCACGCCGACGCGCTCGCGGCAGTTGCAGGCCGAGCGGGATGATCTCGTTCACACGTGGGCCTGACGGTTGCTGTGGTCTCGATCGCCGCGAAAGAACTTCCCTCCGGTGTTGATTCGATTCTCCGTACTCGTCACGGCGGGTCAACCATGTCCTTCGATGAACCCGTCAACGGCGCGAGTTACTCGTCCGGATCTTCGCCGCGCGCCCGCTTGTACATCGCTAACGCCTCCTCGCGCCGCTCGGAGTGGTCGACGATCGGGGAGGGATAGTCGGGCGCGGCGTTCGCGCGCTGCGTCGGCGAGAGCTCGTGCCACTCGTGGATCAGGTCGGCGTCGACCCCTCGAAGTTCGGGGACGTACTCTTTGATGTACTCCGCGTCGGGGTCGTACCGCTCCCCCTGCGTCATCGGGTTGAAGATGCGGAAGTACGGCTGTGCGTCGGTCCCGGTGGAGGCCGCCCACTGCCAGCCGCCGTTGTCGTTGGCGGTGTCGTGGTCGGCCAGCCGCTCCCGGAAGTGGTCGTAGCCGTGGCGCCAGTCCGCGAGCAGGTCCTTCGTCAGGAAGGAGGCGACGATCATCCTGACGCGGTTATGCATGAACGCCTCCTCGCGGAGCTGACGCATCCCGGCGTCGACGATGGGGTACCCCGTCTCGCCGCGCTTCCAGGCCGCGATTTCCTCGGGGTCGTCGCGCCACTCGATCCCCTCCTCGTACTGCTTGTAGTTATCCGTCACCACCTCGGGGTTGTGGTACAGCACCTGCGTGTAGAACTCGCGCCAGGCGAGCTGCTGCTGGTACTCCTCGACCGCGGCGACGGGGCCGTCGTCGTCATCGCCGCCCTCCTCGCCGTTCTCCTCGGCCCGCTCCTCCGCCGCAGCCATCGCGCGCTCGGTCGCCTCGTAGGCCTCGCGCACCCCGATCTCGCCGTATTTTAAAAAGGCAGACATACGAGAGGTCGACTCGCGGGCGGGGTAGTCGCGCTCCGCGTCGTATCCGAACACCGCCTCCGAGAGGAAGTCGTCGAGCCGCTGGCGGGCCGCCTCGGTGCCGGCGGGACCCACCTCCGCGTCGGGCTCCGCGAAGCCCAGGTCGGCGGGGGTAGGCAGGTCGCCGACGGCGACGCGATCGGTATCGACGCCGCCGTCTGCGACGGCGCCGTCGTCGCCGTTAGCGGCCGCGGTCAGCGCGTCGACGTCGACGAGGTCTGCCGCTTCCGGGGTCGGCGCCGGCGGGTCGGTCTCTCGGTCGGTCCACTTCCGCCAGTAGTAGGTGTACACCGAGTACGGGTCGCCGGCGTTCGTCCGGATCGAGTCCGGCGTGTGCAACACCGCGTCGTGGTGCGCCTCGCGCTCGATTCCGGCCTCGTTGAGCGCCTTGCGGACCGCGGCGTCGCGCTCGCGCGCGAGCCCCGAGTAGTCTCGGTTCCAGACGACGCGGTCGGCGTCGAGGCTCGCGGCCAGTTCGGGGAGCACGGTCTCCGGGTCGCCGCGGGCGACAAGGAGGTCGCTCCCGCGGTCGCGGTAGTCGTCTCGCAGCGCCGCGAGCCCGTCGAGCAGGCGGCGCACTCGCACGTCGCTGGCGTGCGCGAGCACGTCGTCGTCGAAGACGAAGACGCCCGCGACCTCGCCCCTGTCGGCGGCGGCCGCGAGCCCGACGTTGTCGGCGAGTCTGAGGTCCCGTCGGTGCCAGAACAGCTCCATACGATACACACGGGAGCGAGCACCGTGAAACCACCGGCGGGGTCGCAGATCGACCGCCACGGTGTGGTCCACGGATCGACCGCAGTGGCGTCGTCCGCACACCGGCCGCCACGAGGTCGTCACCTGACCGACACCGACGACGTTCTCCGCGGTCGACTCACAGCTCCGGGCGGCCGGGGACGCTCACCCTGTCGAGGAGGAAGTAACCGACCGTGAGCGCGAGCACTAACAGTGCGATCGCGAGCGCCGCGAGCACGGTCTCCTGTCCCGAGCCGTAGTCCTCCAGCCGGAAGCTGATCGCGCGGCGGGCGATGGCGATGATCGAGGCGCTGACGACGATCCGGAGCACGGGCTCGCCCTTGGCGTACGCCAACAGCGTCCGGTGGACCTCGACGATGACCAGCAGGAGGAGCACGCTGTCGAGGAGGCCGACCACCTCGTTCGGGTCGGTGAAGTTCCCGGCGACGAGCAGCCGATACAGCGATAAGAACAGGTCGAAGACGCCGATGAGAAACAGCAGGAGGAGGAAGTACGCGGCCCCGAGCACCAGCCACTCCATCCCCACCGCGGCCGGCTCCGTCGCGTCTTCGAGGTCGAACGCCATGTCATGTGCTCGCGCGGCGGCGGCAAGTCGTTTATGCCTACCCGTCGGGCGTCAGCGCCTCCAGCAGGCGGACCGCCGGCGCCTTCGCTAAGGGGTCGTTGGCGTTGCCGCAGTGCGGCGACTGGACGCACGCCGGGCAGCCGCCCTCGCAGTCGCAGCCGTCGATGAGCCGCGCGGTGCGGGCCATCAGCTCCTCGATCCGCTCGTGGCCGCGGCGCGTGAGCCCCACCCCGCCCGGGTAGCCGTCGTAGACGAACACCGCGGGCGCGTCGGTGTGCGGGTGGTACGGCGTCGAGATGCCGCCCACGTCGGCGCGGTCGCAGAGCAGGTGGAAGGGGAACAGCGAGATGATCCCGTGTTCGGCCGCGTGGATCCCGCCGTTGAAGCCGTACTCGCCGTCGGGCGTGCTCCCGCCGCCCGTCCTCTCGCCCCCGTCGC
>NZ_NHPE01000027.1:0-40208 GCF_002252895.1 Halorubrum sp. Eb13
CCGCGCCGGCGACGACGCCGACGAAGAGGGCCGACGCGACCGCGGTCGCGACCGGGAAGGAGGCGACCGCGACGACCGCGACGGGCAGCGCCGCGAAGGCGGCCATCACGCGCGGCGAGGGCAGGGGGGCTGACGGGTCGGGACCCGCGTACGGGTCGGGGTGTACGGTGCGTCTGGAGCGGGATCGGTCTCGTCTCATGGTTGGATGGGGGCGGGTGGCGCGAGGGCCTCGCGCCGCGGTCTGGTGCTGTGCGTCGGTCGGGGACCGTGTCGAGTGCGTCGCGGTCCGGTCGTCGTCCGCGGGAGGTCGTCGCCCGCGGACCGGTCATCGGTCGCGGTCGGTCGCCGCTCGCTCTCGCGAGCGGGCCTCCGAGACCCCGACGACGTCGGTGAGGTCGGCGACCCCGACGTCCGGCGCGAGCCGGACCGAGGCGTCGACGTCGACCGTGAGGTCGTTGAGGCGGGGGCGGAGGTCGACCACGTCGACGCGTTCGACGTCGACGCCGTCGCGACCCTCGAGCTTCGATCGGACGCCGGCGTGGAGGTCGCCCGCGGCGTCGCGGGGGACCGCCACCCGGAGCGCGACGTCGGTCGCGCGGTGGCAGGGTGGGGCTGCCATACGGACCCGGGAGGGAGTCGATTCCTCACCCCGAGGCTCTGCCGCTTGAGCTACCGGGTCTAACGGTCGAAACGACCAGAGCGTCGGGGGACGGGGAAAGAAGACGGCACGCGCCTCGACGGGCGGGGGCCGACCGTCCCCGCGTCGGGGTCACGCGGCGACGGCGTCGAGACGAGCGACGACCGACCCGCGGACCCGCTTCCCGACGCTCCGAAGGGGGGCGAACGTCGGAATGGGGTCGCGGACGGTCATGGTGGGGGCGCCCGGCGGGAGATCCGCTCGGACGTGTACTCACGCAGAGGGGGAACCGAATTAATAGTTGCCCGAGTGTGGGGATCAATGGCGTGATTCGACGCCGGTGAAATATGACTATTGAGTATAATAAATGGGATGACATCGGCGGACGATTCCGCCTCGGATCACCAATACACTAAGGATGCCGGCGACCGTACACGTGGTAGACGTGTCCAGCCTGTTGCCGGTCATCGCGGCGATTCTTGTGTCGGGGCTCGTCGTCCAACTGGTCGCCCACCGACTGAAGGTGCCGAGCGTCATTTTCTACCTCCTCATCGGGGTGGTGCTGGGGCCGGAGGTGTTGGGGCTCGTGACCCTCGAGACGTTCGGGAACGGGTTGGAGATCATCGTCGGGATCAGCGTCGCGATCATCGTCTTCGAGGGCGCGTTCGCCCTGCGGATCGAGCGTATCCGCGGCGCGTCCACGGTGTCGCTCCGGCTCGTGACGGTCAGCGCGCTCGTGATGTTCCTCGGAACGGCGGCCGCGGTTCGGTTCTTCGAAGGCGCCGACTGGGAGATCGCGCTGCTCATCGGGGCGCTGCTCGTGGCGACGGGGCCGACCGTGATCACGCCGATACTCAACGTCGTCCGCGTCAGGGACCACGTCGCGACGGCGTTAGAGACCGAGGGGATCGTCAACGACGTGACGGCCGCGATCGTCGCCGTGGTGATCTTCGAGACGCTGCTGCTCGACGACCTCGGCGTTCCGGCGACCCTCTTCTCGTTCGTCGAGCGGCTCGGCGTCGGCGTGGCCGCCGGAGTGCTCGCGACGGTGATCATCTACTTGCTGCTGGACAGCGAGTTCGTCCCCGACCGCGACGTGCAGGCGTCGCAGTTCCTCGTGTTGGCGGCGGCGGTCGGGGCGTTCGCGGCCGCCGAGGCCGTCGCCGCCGAGGCGGGGATCGCGGCGGCGGCGACAAGCGGGATCCTCCTCGGCAACCTCGACATCGCTCACAGAGAGGAGATAGAGCGGTTCGCGGAGAACACGACGCTCGTCGTCCTCTCGTTCGTGTTCATCTCGCTGGCCGCGCTGATCGACGTCCAAGCGATCGCGGCGCTCGGCGTCGGAGCCGTCGGGCTCGTGCTCGTGATCATGCTCGTGCTCCGACCGCTCGGGGCGATCATCGCCACCGCCGGCGTCGAGCGGTTCACGTGGCCGGAGCGGCTGTTCATCGCCGGTGTCGGTCCGCGCGGGATCATCCCGGCGAGCGTGGCCACCCTGTTCGCCATCGAGCTGGAGCTCGCGGGGAACGTGGCGCAGGGCCAGCTGCTGGTCGGGACGGTGTTCGCCGTCATCTTCGCGACGGTCGCGATCGAGGCCGGGCTCGCGCGGCAGATCGGCGACTTCCTCGGAGTGTCACCAATGCGCACGATAATCATCGGCGGCGGTCGGGTCGGCCGGGCGCTCGCCACACGGCTGGAGCGGCGGGGAGAGTACGTCGTCATCGTCGAGATAGACGACGAAGAGGCCGAAGGAGCGCGCTCGGACGGGTTTACCGTGTACGAGGGCGACGGCAGCGACACGGAGACGCTGCGCGGCGCCGGGATCGAGGACGCCAAGCGGGTGATCACGGTGACCGGTGACGACGACATCAACCTCCTCGCGTGCCAGCTGGCGATCACGAAGTTCGACGTGGAATCGGTGTACTCGCGGGTGAACGAGCCGGACAACGTCGACGCCTTCGACAGTATCGGCGTGAAGGCGATCGACTCGCCGACGGCGACCGCGGTGGCCATCGACGACGAGATCGAGCGGCCGGCGATCACCCACTGGATGAGCGAGCTCGGAGACAGCCACGACGTGCAGGAGGTCGAGGTGACCTCGGAGGGTCTCACCGGCAAGAGCATCCGCGACCTCAACGCGCAGATCCCCGACGGGACGTTCGTCGCCGTCGTCAGCCGCAACGGCGAGAACCACGTGCCGTCGGCGGACAGCGTGCTGGAGTACGGCGACCACGTCACCTTTATCGGCGACACGGACGCCGTCAGGAAGGCGATGAACCGGTTCCACCCGCACGACTGATCGGCGACGTGGGCCACGGTCGGCGTCGTCGCGAGCGCGGCTCCCGCCTCACTGACACCGGTTCTGTCGGAAGGTCACGTCGAAGACCGACTGCAGAGTGACGTAGAGCACCTCGCCGTAGGTGGCGCCCGGCGGACAGTCCGGGACGAACGTGTACTCACCGATGAGGCCGAGTCCCAAGACGTGCACGCGAATCAGCGCCCGTGCGGACTCGAAGGCGTCCTCGATCACCGACAGGGCCTCCTCCGGACCGGACGGGCCGACGGTGATGGTCTGCTGGAACACTACGTTCTCCGAGAGTCCCGACTCCACCGCGGCCGGGAGCACTTCGAGTTCGATCGTTCGTTCGGCGTCGAAGTCGCCGCCGACCTCGATGGTCACCGTCTGTGGGTCTCCGAACCTCTCTCTGAGAGAACAGCCGCCGAGTGCCCCGAGCACACTCGTTCCGAGCGTCCCGAGAATCGCTCGCCGCGTGCGCTCCATGTCGCGTTGCACCTCGTCCGGTTTCTTCAACGTTGGGGCTCGGCGACCGAGCGGCGGAGCCCCGAACGGGCGAGCGTGAGGCACGTCAGGACCGAACGCCGCGGCTGCCGAACGAAGTGAGGCAGCCGCAAAGTGAGCGTCCTGACGGAGATTTGAACTCCGGTCCCTGGCTCCGCAAGCCAAGAGGATAGTCCACTACCCTACCAGGACTCAATCAAATGTACCGCGGTAGAACTTAAGACGGTTACGGTCCGTAGGCCGCGTGGCGGAGGGTCGCATGCGGCGCGGTCGGGAGAGACGGCCGTGGACGGATTGCACACCTTTTGTATCGAGGGGACCGATGAGCCCATATGACGGAACTCCGATCCGCGACGGCGACGCCGCGGACCCGACGGGCGACGACGCCCCGGCGCGGACCAGAAGCGGGCGTGGGTTCGGCCGTGAGACCCCGGCAAGGACAACGCTTATCCGCGGACTCGACAACCGAGGAGGTACGCGTATGGGAGTGATAGAGGACGTCTACGAGGACCTCGACACCGACGTCGAGTTCGAGGAGTTCGAGGCGGCCGTCGAGGACAAGGTCGAGCAGATGGGCGGGCTCGCCGACGAGGAGACGGCCGCGATGCTGATCGCCCACGAGCTTCGCGACGAGGAGGCCGACACGATCGCCGACATCGAGCCGGGGATGAACGACGTGAAGTTCCTCGGGAAGGTGACCTCCATCGGCGAGGTCCGGACCTTCGAGCGCGACGAGGAGGACGCCGAGGAGGGGCGCGTCTGCAACGTCGACGTCGCGGACGCCTCCGGCTCCGTGCGGGTCGCCCTCTGGGACGAGATGGCCGCGGCGGCCGTCGAGCAGCTGGAGGTCGGTCAGGTGCTCCGCGTCATGGGCCGCCCGAAGGAGGGGTACAGCGGCCTCGAGGTGAGCGCCGACAAGGTCGAGCCGGACGAGGACGCCGAGGTCGACGTGCAGGTGCTCGACACCTACCGCGTCGAGGACCTCTCGCTCGGCGCCTCCGACGTCGACCTCGTCGGGCAGGTGCTCGACACCGACTCGGTCCGGACGTTCGACCGCGACGACGGCAGCGAGGGGCGCGTGGCCAACCTCACCGTCGGCGACGAGACGGGCCGCGTGCGCGTCACGCTGTGGGACGACAAGGCCGACCTCGCGGACGAGTTCGAGGCCGGCGAGGTCGTCGAGGTCGGCGACGGCTACGTCCGCGAGCGCGACGGTGACTTGGAGCTCCACGTCGGCGACCGCGGAACCGTCGAGCGCGTCGACGAGGACGTCGAGTACGTCCCCGAGACGACCGACATCGCCGACCTGGAGATCGGCGAGACGGTCGACGTCGGCGGGGGCGTCATCGAGACGGACCCGAAGCGCACGTTCGACCGCGACGACGGCAGCGAGGGGCAGGTGCGGAACGTCCGGATCAAAGACGAGACCGGCGAGATCCGCGTCGCGCTGTGGGGCGACAAGGCCGACCGCGAGATCGACCTGGCGGACCGCGTCGTCTTCACCGATGTGGAGATCCAAGACGGCTGGCAGGACGACTTGGAGGCGTCCGCGAACTGGCGCTCGACGGTCACCGTTCTCGACGAGGGGGCGGAGGCGGCGGGCAACGCGGAGACCGACGCGTCCGGGTCCGGCGACGGTTCCGGAAACAGCGACCGCGCCGCGAGCGACACCGGACTCGGCGCCTTCGCTGAGGACGGACAGAAGGCGGCGACCGAGGCCGTCTCCGGCGGGGCCGGCGGGGAGGAGAGCGCCGGATCCGGCGGCACGGCGGCCGCGACTGCGACCACGGAGGAGGTCGAGTTCACGGGGACCGTCGTGCAGACCGGCGACCCCGTCGTGTTGGACGACGGCCAGCGGACGAAGAGCGTCGAGACCGACGCGAGCCTCCGGCTCGGCGAGGAGATCACCGTACGGGGCGCGGAGCGCGACGGGACGATCCACGCGGACGACGTGTTCTGACCGTCGCGGGCCGCTCCGTCCCGACTGACTCCGGTTTCGAGGGCGCCGAACAGCGACGCGACGAGTAGCCGCGACGCCAGCGCTCGGGCGCGGAGACGCCGGTAACGGAAAGCGTTATACGGTACACGGACGCGACTGTGTGTATGAGTGTCGAGTTGCCGTTCGCGCCGGTCGACGGGATCATCCGGCGGAACGCCGGGGAGCTCCGCGTCAGCGCCGACGCCGCCGAGGAGCTGGCGCGCCGCATCCAATCGCACGGTGCGGAGCTGGCGATCGACGCGGCCGAGCGGGCAACCGAGGACGGACGGAAGACGCTGATGGCGTCGGATTTCGGCGTCGAACAGGTGATCGCCCGAGAGGATCTCACCCTGCCCGTCGCCCCCATCGACCGGATCGCGCGGCTCCGGATCGACGACCGATACCGGGTCGGCGTCGACGCGCGGATCGCGTTGGCCGACATCTTGGAGGACTACGCGGACAACGTCGCGAGCGCCGCCGCGACGCTCGCGCGACACGCCGACCGACGGACCGTACAGGCCGAGGACATCGAAACGTACTTCGCACTGTTCGAGTAGATGCGGTTTGGCTACAGCGAGCGGTGTCTCGCGCACGACACGGGGGAGCGGCATCCGGAGAATCCGGACCGACTGCGCGCGATCCGCCGCGGCCTCGCCAAGCGGCACGGCGTCGAGTACGCCGAGGCGGACCCGGCGACCCGCGAGGAGGTCGTCGCCGTCCACGACGCGGAGTATGTAGACGAGTTCGAGGCGTTCGTCGACGACGGGGGCGGAAGCTGGGACCCGGACACTGTCGCGAGCGAGGGGACGTGGGACGCCGCGCTCACCGCGGCCGGCCTCGCGCAGTGGGCCGCCCGATCGGCGCTCGACGGGGCCGACGGCCGGGACACCCCGTTCGCGCTCGGCCGCCCCCCGGGCCACCACGCGGTCCCCGACGACGCGATGGGGTTCTGCTTCTTCAACAACGCCGCCGTCGCGGCCCAGACGGTCCTCGACGAGGGCGCCGCAGACCGGGTCGCGATCTTCGACTGGGACGTCCATCACGGGAACGGCACCCAGGACGTGTTCTACGACCGTGGCGACGTGCTCTACTCGTCGATCCACGAAGACGGGCTCTACCCGGACACCGGCGACCTCGAGGAGACCGGCCGCGACGACGGGGAAGGGACCACGGTGAACCTCCCGCTCGCGGCCGGCGCCGGCGACGCCGACTACCGCTACGCCATCGACGAGGCGATCGGGCCGGCGATCGACCGGTTCGACCCCGATCTGCTGATCGTCTCCGCGGGGTTCGACGCGCACCGCCACGACCCGATCTCGCGGATGCGCGTCTCCTCGGAGGGGTACGCGATGATGACCGACCGAATCCGGTCGGTCGCCGGCGACGCCGACGCGGTCGAGGCCTACGTGCTGGAGGGCGGCTACGGGCTCGACACCCTCGCCGAGGGGGTCTCGATGGTTCACGAGACGTACGACGGTCGAACGCCGGTCACCGACGACGAGGAGCCGGACGCGAAGACGGAGTCGTTAGTGGCGGACCTGCGGGAGTTGCTCGACCTATAGGCGGCACCGACCGGCGATCCGGGACCCGACGGACGCGCCGATCAGGCGGCTTCGCTCGTCGGTTAGCGTCGACAGAAACGCCCGGAACGGGGGTTGAACAACAATCGTTCCACTCGTTTCGCTCGCGTCACTCTCTGATTCACACCCGCAGCGATCGATTTCGACGAACGGCTCGCTACGCTCGCCGTATTGTTCGGAGAAAACGCCCGGAGCGGGAGTTGAACCCGGAGGACTTCGTTCACTCCGTTCGCTCGTCCTCAGATTCAACTCCCTGCGAAACGATTCGTCGCCGCCGGTATCGACTCGCTGCGCTCGTCGATTGGCGGCGACAGAATACGCCCGGAGCGGGATTTGAACCCGCGTCACGACCGTGACAGGGTCGTATGATGGGCCACTACACCATCCGGGCAAACAGCGACAAAGCCCCGAAACGGGGGACGCCCGGAGCGGGATTTGAACCCGCGTCACGACCGTGACAGGGTCGTATGATGGGCCACTACACCATCCGGGCTTGTCGCAGTCATTCGTACCCCTGTCTGGCAAATAAGGCTTGTCATCGCCGGCGACGATGGGGACGGGTGACAGGGCGAGACGGCCGGCCGCGTCGCCGCTCGCGGCGGTAGCCTTTTGTATAATACCCGCATGAGTGTGAGTATCGCACGCCCCCGTCGTCGTGAGCCGCGCGCGGCGGAGCCGGTTGGCAAGTCTTATGCCGCTGGCGCATATAGCGATCTGTAGTATCTCGTGATAGCTTCTTTCAATAACCACCACCCATGGTAGACGTAAGCCAACACGAACTCGTCCCGGACCACGTCCTCCTCGACGACGACGAGGTCGACGAAGTCCTGGCGGAGTACGACGTGAAACGGACGAACCTACCGAAGATCAAACGCACGGATCCCGCGATCCCCGACGAGGCCGAGGTCGGCGACGTGGTGAAGATCGTTCGAAACTCCCGCACGACGGAGGAAGCGGTCGTGTACCGATTAGTCGTCTCATGAACAGGCAAGACCGACGCGTGGTTTCACGCGAGTACTTCTCCGACGAACGGCTGGCCGAACACCACTTCCGATCGTTCAACAACTTCCTCGACCGCGGCATGCAGGAAGTCGTCGACGAGAAGGAGACGATCGAGACCGACATCGGCGACAAGGAGGGCCAAGAGCCCGTCTACGTCGAACTCGGCGACGTGCGGATGGTCACCCCGCGCGTTCGCGAGGCCGACGGCTCGGAGGAGCTGCTGTACCCGCAGGAGGCCCGCCTGCGGAACATCACCTACTCGGCGCCCGTCTTCATGGAGATGTCCATCGTTCGCGGCGGCGAAGACGAGCCCGAACAGGTCGTCGACACCACCGAGACGAAGGTCGGCCGGATGCCGATCATGGTCGGCTCGGACAAGTGTAACATGGCCGGCTTCTCGGACGAGGAGCTCATCGACATCGGCGAGGACCCCGTCGACCCCGGCGGTTACTTCATCGTCAACGGCTCCGAGCGCGTGCTGATGACCTCGGAGGACCTCGCGCCGAACAAGATCCTCGCGGAGTACGACTCGAAGTACGGCGACGAGATCCAGGTCGCGAAGACGTTCTCCCAGCGCCGCGGCTACCGCGCGCTGGTGCTGTGCGAGCGCAACCGCGAGGGGCTGCTCGAAGTGTCGTTCCCGTCCGTCTCGGGCTCGATCGACTTCGTGACCCTCGTCCGCGCGCTCGGACTGGAGTCGGACGAGGAGATCGTCCACCGCGTCTCGGACGACCCCGAGATCGTGAAGTTCATGCTGGAGAACTTGGAGGAGGCGGAGGTGCAGACGACCGAGGAGGCCATCGAGACCCTCGGCGAGCGCGTCGCCTCCGGCCAGGGGAAGAACTACCAGCTCAAGCGGGCGAACTACGTCATCGACCGCTACCTCCTGCCGCACCTCCACGAGGAGGGCGTCGAGGAGGAGGACGTCCGGATCAACAAGGCGTACTACCTCTGCCGGATGGCCGAGGCGTGTTTCGAGCTCGCCTTGAACCGCCGCGAGTCCGACGACAAGGACCACTACGCCAACAAGCGCCTGAAGGTCTCCGGCGACCTGATGCGCGACCTGTTCCGGACCGCCCTGAACAAGCTGGCGCGCGACGTGAAGTACCAGCTGGAGCGCGCGAACATGCGGAACCGGCAGCTCACGGTCAACACGGTCGTTCGCTCGGACGTGCTGACCGAGCGGCTCGAACACCCGATCGCGACCGGGAACTGGGTGGGCGGTCGCTCGGGCGTCTCCCAGCTCGTCGACCGGACGGACTACATGGGCGTGCTCTCGCACCTGCGGCGCCTGCGCTCGCCGCTGTCGCGGTCGCAGCCGCACTTCGAGGCGCGGGACCTCCACGCGACCCAGTGGGGTCGCATCTGTCCCTCCGAGACGCCGGAGGGGCCGAACTGCGGGCTCGTGAAGAACTTCGCGCAGTCGATGGAGCTGTCGCAGACGGTCGAGGACGAACAGGGGCTGAAACGAGAACTGGCGTCGATGGGTGTCGAGGGGATCCCCGGCATCGAGGGCGTCGAACGACAGACGGCGGACGACTAATATGGCTCAGGCAGAACGCGAAGCGAAGGTGTACGTCAACGGGAGTCTCGTCGGGACCCATCCGGACCCCGAGGCCCTCGCCGAACAGATCCGCGAGGCGCGCCGCCGTGGCGATGTCTCCGACATGGTGAACGTCTCGGTCAGGGACCGGACCCAAGAAGTGATCGTCAACGCGGACGCGGGGCGGGCCCGCCGGCCGCTGATCGTCGTCGAGAACGGCGAGCCGCTGCTCGGCGACGAGGAGATCGAGGCGCTCGAGCGCGGCGACATCGAGTTCGAGGACCTCATCGACCGCGGCTACGTCGAGTTCATCGACGCCGAGGAGGAGGAGGACATCCTCGTCGCCGTCGACGAGGAGGACGTGACCGAGGACCACACGCACCTCGAGATCGACCCGCAGCTCGTGTTCGGTATCGGCGCGGGGATGATCCCGTACCCCGAGCACAACGCGAGCCCGCGCATCACGATGGGCGCGGGGATGATGAAGCAGTCCCTCGGGCTCCCCTCCGCGAACTACCGGATCCGGCCGGACACGCGTCAGCACCTGCTGCACTACCCGCAGCTGGCGATGGTGAAGACGCAGACGTCCGACCAGATCAGCTTCGACAAGCGGCCGGCGGCGCAGAACTTCGTCGTCGCCGTGATGTCATACGAGGGGTTCAACATCGAGGACGCGCTGGTGATGAACCAGGGCTCCGTCGACCGCGCGCTCACCCGCTCGCACTTCTTCCGGACCTACGAGGGCGAGGAGCGCCGGTACCCCGGCGGTCAGGAGGACCGCTTCGAGATCCCCGACCAGGACGTCCGCGGCGCGCGCGGCGAGGAGGCGTACACCCACCTCGACGAGGACGGCCTGGTCAACCCCGAGACGAAGGTGGACGAGTCCTCGGTACTCCTGGGCAAGACCAGCCCGCCGCGCTTCCTGGAGGAGCCCGACGACATGGGCGGGCTCTCCCCGCAGAAGCGCCGGGAGACCTCGGTCACGATGCGCTCGGGCGAGTCGGGCGTCGTCGACACCGTGACGCTGATGGAGGGCGAGGACGGCTCCAAGCTCTCGAAGGTGAAGGTTCGCGACCAGCGCGTCCCCGAGCTGGGCGACAAGTTCGCGTCCCGCCACGGCCAGAAGGGCGTCGTCGGCCACCTCGCTCCGCAGGAGGACATGCCGTTCACCGAGGAGGGGGTCGTCCCCGACCTCGTGATGAACCCGCACGCCCTGCCGTCCCGGATGACGGTCGGCCACGTGCTGGAGATGCTCGGCGGCAAGGTCGGTTCGCTCCGCGGCTCGCGGGTCGACGGCACGCCGTTCCAGGGCGAAGACGAGGAGGAGCTCCGCGAGGGGCTCGAGGAACACGGATTCAAGTCCTCCGGCAAGGAGGTCATGTACTCCGGCGTCACCGGCGAGAAGATCGACGCGGAGATCTTCGTCGGGACGATCTTCTACCACAAGCTGTACCACATGGTGTCGAACAAGCTCCACGCTCGCTCGCGCGGGCCGGTCCAGGTGCTCACGCGCCAGCCGACCGAGGGGCGCGCCCGCGAGGGCGGCCTGCGCGTCGGTGAGATGGAGCGCGACACGATCATCGGCCACGGCGCGTCGATGGTGCTCAACGAGCGGCTGTTAGAGTCGTCCGACGCCGAGACGGTCCACGTCTCCGCGGAGACGGGGCTCGTCGCCGTCGAGGACCGCGAACAGCGCCGGGTGTACGACCCGGTCACGGGCGACGAGGACGACATCCACGAGCTCGAAGTGAGCTACGCGTTCAAGCTCCTGCTCGACGAGATGATCGCCCTGGGAATCCGACCGAAGCTCGAACTGGAGGACGCTATTTAAATGTCAATGCAAACACCGAAAGTGCTCGGCGGCATCGACTTCGGCCTCATGGACCCGGAAACGTACCGGGACATGTCGGCGACGAAGGTGATCACGGCCGACACGTACGACGACGACGGCTACCCGATCGACATGGGGCTGATGGACCCGCGGCTCGGCGTCATCGACCCCGGCCTGGAGTGCCGGACCTGCGGCTCCCACTCCGGCTCCTGTAACGGTCACTTCGGCCACATCGAGCTGGCCGCGCCCGTCATCCACGTGGGCTTCACGAAGCTCATCCGGCGCCTGCTCCGCTCGACGTGCCGCGAGTGCGGCCGACTCGCCCTGGACGAGGCGCAGCGCGACGAGTTCCGCGACCGCTACGAGCGGGCGAAAGAGCTCGGCGACGACGAGCACGACGTGCTGAAGGCCGCCGTCCGGCAGGCCCGGAAGGCGTCGACGTGCCCGTTCTGCGGCGAGCCGCAGGCGGACATCAAACACGAGAAGCCGACCACCTACTACGAGGTGCAGGACGTGCTCTCGGGCGACTACTCCGAGCGGATCGCGGCCGCGATGCAGCCCGACGAGGAGGAGGACGACCCGGGGACCTCCCCGCAGGAGCTCGCCGAGAAGACCGACATCGCCTTAGACCGGATCAACGATATCATGGCCGGCGAGTTCCGCCCGCGCAAGGAGGACCGCCGGTCCATCGAGAAGGCGCTCGACGTCGACCTCACCGAGGAGGACATGAACAAGCTGATGCCCTCGGACATCCGCGACTGGTTCGAGGACATCCCGAACGAGGACTTAGAGGTCCTCGGCATCGACGCGGAGGACTCCCGACCGGAGTGGATGATCCTGACGGTCCTCCCCGTCCCGCCGGTGACCACGCGCCCCTCCATCACGCTCGATAACGGCCAGCGCTCCGAGGACGACCTCACGCACAAGCTGGTCGACATCATCCGGATCAACCAGCGGTTCATGGAGAACCGCGAGGCGGGCGCCCCGCAGCTGATCATCGAGGACCTCTGGGAGCTGCTCCAGTACCACGTCACCACGTTCGTCGACAACGAGATCAGCGGGACCCCGCCGGCGCGACACCGCTCCGGCCGCCCCCTCAAGACGCTCAGCCAGCGGCTGAAGGGGAAGGAGGGCCGCTTCCGCGGCTCGCTGTCCGGGAAGCGCGTCAACTTCTCCGCTCGGACCGTCATCTCGCCGGACCCGACCCTCTCGCTGAACGAGGTCGGCGTGCCGGACCGCGTCGCCAAGGAGATGACGCAGACGCTCAACGTCACCGAGCGCAACGTCGAGGAGGCGCGCCAGTACGTCCGGAACGGCCCGGAGGCGCACCCCGGCGCGAACTACGTCCGACGACCTGACGGGCGTCGCCTGAAGGTGACCGAGAAGAACTGCGAGGAGCTCGCCGAGAAGGTGGAGGCCGACTGGGAGGTCAACCGCCACCTCGTCGACGGCGACATCGTGATCTTCAACCGGCAGCCCTCGCTGCACCGGATGTCCATCATGGCCCACGAGGTCGTGGTGATGCCGTACAAGACGTTCCGGCTCAACACCGTCGTCTGTCCGCCGTACAACGCCGACTTCGACGGCGACGAGATGAACATGCACGCGCTCCAGAACGAGGAGGCCCGCGCCGAGGCGCGCGTCCTCATGCGCGTGCAAGAACAGATCCTCTCGCCGCGGTTCGGCGGGAACATCATCGGCGCGATCCAGGACCACATCTCCGGGACGTACCTGCTCACGCACTCGAACCCCGAGTTCACCGAGACGCAGGCGCTCGACCTGCTCCGGGCGACGCGAGTGGACGAGCTCCCCGAGGCCGACGGCGTCGACGACGACGGCCGCGACTACTGGACCGGCCGGACGCTGTTCTCCGAGCTGCTGCCCGACGACCTCACGCTGCACTTCTCGTCGTCGACCGGCGACGACGTCGTCATCGAGAACGGCCAGCTGGTCGAGGGGACGATCGACGAGGACGCGGTCGGCGCCTTCGGCGGCGAAGTCGTCGACACCCTCACCAAGGAGTACGGCGAGACGCGCTCGCGCGTGTTCATCAACGAGATCGCGTCGCTCGCGATGCGCGCGATCATGCACTTCGGCTTCTCGATCGGGATCGACGACGAGTCGATCCCGCCGGAGGCCGAAGAGCAGGTCGACGACGCGATCGAGAGCGCGTACGACCGCGTCCAGGAGCTGATCGCGACGTACGAGGCCGGCGAGCTGGAGTCGCTGCCGGGCCGCGGCGTCGACGAGACCCTGGAGATGAAGATCATGCAGACGCTCGGAAAGGCCCGCGACTCGGCCGGGGAGATCGCCGACCAGCACTTCGGCGACGACAACCCGGCGGTCGTGATGGCCCGCTCCGGCGCGCGTGGCTCGATGCTGAACCTGACGCAGATGGCCGGCTCCGTCGGTCAGCAGGCGGTCCGCGGCGAGCGGATCAACCGCGGCTACGAGGACCGGACGCTCTCTCACTACAAGGAGAACGACCTCTCCGCGGAGGCGCACGGCTTCGTCGAGAACTCCTACCGCGGCGGGCTCACGCCCGAGGAGTTCTTCTTCCACGCGATGGGGGGCCGCGAGGGGCTGGTCGACACGGCGGTCCGGACCTCCAAGTCCGGCTACCTGCAGCGCCGCCTCATCAACGCGCTCTCCGAGCTGGAGGCGCAGTACGACGGCACGGTCCGAGACACCTCGGGCCGGATCGTCCAGTTCGAGTTCGGCGAGGACGGCACCTCGCCGGTGAAGGTGTCCTCCGGCGAGGGCGACGGCATCGACGTGGACGACATCGTCGACCGCGTCGTCGACTCCGAGTTCGACTCCGACGACGAGAAGGAGCGGTTCCTCGGCGAGCGCACGCCGCCGACGAACCTGTCGGAGCACGCCGGACCCGGCCTGAACAAGGCCTCGGGGGTGGAGTCGGATGACTGAGTACGACCACGTCACCGACGACATGGAGGCGGTCGTGGAGGCGACCGAGCTGCCCAGCCGCCTCAAAGACGAGGTGTACGAGGCGCTCGAGAAGAAGGGCGAAGAGACCGGCGAGATCACGGTCGAGCAGGCCACCGAGGTCGCGACGGGCGTCGAGAACCGCTACGTCGAGACGCGCGTGGATCCGCTCGACCCCGTCGGCACCGTCTCCGCGCAGTCGATCGGCGAGCCCGGAACGCAGATGACGATGAACACGTTCCACTACGCCGGCGTCGCGGAGATCGACGTCACGCAGGGGCTCCCCCGGCTCATCGAGCTGGTGGACGCCCGGAAGACGCCGGACACGCCGATGATGACCGTCCACCTCGAGGGCGAGTACGCGACGGACCGCGAGAAGGCCCACGAGGTCGTCTGGTCCATCGAGGCGACGCGCATCCTCGCGCTCGGCGACGTGTCGACGAACGTCGCCGACATGCTGGTGCGGATCGACCTGAACGACGACACCCTGCTCGAGCGGTGGCCGACCCACTCCGATCCCTCGGAGGTCGCCGAGATCATCGCCGAGACGATCGAGGACTCGCTCGGCGTCGACACCCGGCAGTCGGGCACCGTCATCGAGTTCGGCCCCGGAGAGCCGAGCTACCGCGAGCTGCTCCAGCTCGTCGAGCGGCTCCGGGAGATAGTGTTCAAAGGGATCGAAGAGATCGAGCGCGTCGTCATCCGGAAAGAGGAGATCGACGGCGACGAGGAGTTCGTCCTCTACACCGAGGGATCGGCGTTCGGCGACACTCTCGACATCGAGGGCGTCGACGCCTCGCGCACGACGTGTAACAACATCCACGAGATCTACCGCAACCTCGGCGTCGAGGCGGCCCGCGAGACGATCATCGACGAGACGAAGAACACGCTCGAAGAGCAGGGGCTCGACGACGTGAACGTCCGCCACCTGATGCTCGTGGCGGACATGATGACGACCAACGGCGAGATCGACTCGATCGGCCGCCACGGCATCTCGGGATCGAAGGACTCCGTGCTCGCGCGCGCGGCGTTCGAGGTGACGGTCAACCACCTGCTCGACGCCGCGATCCACGGCGAGTACGACGAACTCGACGGCGTCATCGAGAACGTCATCGCCGGCAAGCCGATCTCGCTCGGCACCGGCGACGTCGACCTCCGGATGGGGTCGCGCGTCGTGGGCGACGACTGATGTACGTCGAGCTCTCCGACGAGGCGCGGCGCTACATCGGTCGGTTCGACGAGCTGACCGGGGTCGCGCCGAAGGACTGCCTCGTGGAGGGCGACCGGCTCGTGTTCCTCGTGCCGGCCGGCGAGATGGCCGCCGCGATCGGACAGGCGGGCGAGACCGTCGAGGAGGCGGAGCGGCGGCTGGGCAAGTCGGTCGAGCTGGTGGAGGACGCGGACACGCCGGAGGCGTTCGTCTCGAGCGCGCTCGCGCCCGCGGCGGTCAACGCCGTGACCATCTCCGAGCAGAACGACCGCGTCGCGTACGTCGAGGTGCCGGAGCCGGACCGCGGCGTCGCCATCGGCGCCGACGGGACCAACATCGAGACGGCACGGACGCTGGCCAAGCGCCACCACGACATCGACGACGTGCAGCTGACGTAGGTCGCGATCCCGCGTCTAGCCGTCCGCGAACGTACGTTCCGTATCCGGGGATCCGCGCGCTTTTGACCGCGGCTCCGTTTTGTGACCCATGAACCGCAGACGCCTCCTCGCGAGCCTCGGGACCGCAGTCGCGGTCGGGAGCGCCGGCTGTTCCGACGACGACGGTGACGGGTCCGGCAACCCGACCGACGACGGGTCCGACCGCCCGTTCATCGACGCGAACTGGCGCGACGGCGACGCGCTCGCGCTCGACGCGCTCGCCGAGTCCCACGTCGACGCGTTCGTCGACGCGGGCGGCTTCACCCTGTTCTCGACGGCCGAGACGAGTCACGACGGCGACGCGGATCCGACGCCGTGGCTCCCGTCGCAGGTGTACGAATCGGGCTACGACCTCGAGAACGGTCGCCAGTACGTGAGACAGGAGCTGACGGAGACGGAAGAGCCGGACGTCACGGAGCTGTACATCGCCGGCGACGAACTGCTGTTCCGACGGCAGACCGACGGCGAGACGCAGTACGACCGCCAGTCGGTGGACCGCTCGGAGGGCGACCTCGAGGAGGCGATGCGACAGGAGGCGCTGACGGGGATCCGCGTCGAGGGGGAGACGGAGACCGGCGAGACGCAGTACGAGGGACTGAACCGCTGGAACATGGCGAGCGACGGGGCGGGCGAAGTCCGCGGCGAGACGACCGCCCGGTTCACCGCCGACGAGTTCGACGGCGACCGGAACATCCCCGAGACCGTCGAGACCGCGTCCGCGACGGCGCACGTGTACGAAGCCGGCGTCGTCCCGCGGCTGGAACAGTCGTGGGCCGGCGGACACGACGGGGGAGAAGCGACCGTCGACATCGACATCGACTACCGCGATCCCGGGGCGGAGATCCCCGAACCCGACTGGGTCGCCGACGCCCGCGAGGCGACGAGCGAGTGATGACGACCGGGGGCGACGGCGACTCGCGGTCGGCGGCGAACGACGGGCGCTCGCGACGGCTTACCGTCTCAGCGGAGACGAGCGGCGGTCGTTTCGAATCCGCTCGTGGAGAGAAACACTCTCAGAACGGACGAGAGGTACCGCTCGGGCGATCTGAGGGCGTTTCGCCGCGTCGAAAGACGACGCTTAAGTAGCTCCGTTCGGAAGTAGACGTACGATGGCGAACGGCAAATACGCGGCCCGTAAGCTCAAACAGGACCGGCAGAAGCGCCGCTGGTCCGACTCCGAGTACGCTCGGCGAGAGCGCGGGCTCAAGAAGAAGTCCGACCCCCTCGAGGGCGCCCCGCAGGCTCGCGGGATCGTCCTGGAGAAGGTCGGAATCGAAGCAAAGCAGCCGAACTCGGCGATCCGAAAGTGCGTCCGCGTCCAGCTCATCAAGAACGGGAAGCAGGTCACCGCGTTCTGTCCCGGTGACGGCGCCATCTCGTTCATCGACGAGCACGACGAGGTCACGATCGCCGGGATCGGCGGGGCTAAGGGTCGCGCGATGGGCGACCTCTCCGGTGTCAACTACAAAGTCGAGAAGGTCAACGGCGTCTCCATGATCGAACTGGTTCGCGGAAACGCGGAGAAGCCCGTCAGATGAGCGGCGAGGAGACCGAGGCGCCGTCCGACGAGGACGTCGCCGCCGACGAACCGGATCCGGACGCGCCCGCGTCCAGCGAGGCCGCCAACGAGAACGCCAAGCTGTTCGGCGTCTGGGACGTCACCGAGATCGCCTACGAGGACCCCTCGACGAAACGCTACATGACCGTGACGCCCATCGCCCACACGATGGGGCGCCACGCGTCGAAGCAGTTCAAGAAGTCCGAGATCTCCCTGGTCGAGCGGCTGATCAACCGCCTGATGCAGACCGACGAGAACACGGGCAAGAAGCAGCAGGCGACGCGGATCGTCCGCGACGCCTTCGACATCGTCCACGAACGGACCGAGGAGAACCCGGTGCAGGTCCTCGTTCGCGCGGTCGAGAACGCCGCGCCGCGGGAGGAGACCGTCCGCCTGAAGTACGGCGGCATCTCCGTCCCCAAGGCGGTCGACGTCGCGCCCCAGCGCCGCGTCGACCAAGCGCTGCTGTTCATCTCTGACGGCGTCGCCAGCGCGACGTACAAGTCGAGCACCGCCGCCGCCGAGGCGCTCGCCAACGAGCTTACGACCGCTGCCGACTACGACGCCGACCGCTCCTACTCCATCTCGCAGAAGGAGGAGCGCGAGCGCGTCGCCGCCGCGGCCCGCTAACGAGGCGGACCTCGGCGAGCCGACCGGCGCCGAGCGATTCTCTCTCCGTGCCCCCCGAGCGACAGCCTCGTCCGGACCGCGAAGGCTCTGACTCCTGACTCCCGGCGCCTCGTGTCACAGGTCCCGGCGAGCCTGCGGGTCTGGCAATATTTACTTGTGGGTCCTCCGGAAACACGCTCGCCGTATGGCAAACGCGCTGATGCAGTCCTGGCGGCGGTACCGCGAGGTACCGATCGTGTATCGCATCGGACTGGCGTTCGTGCTCGGTTCGGTGTTCGGGCTCGTCGTGGGGCAGCCGGCGACGGTGCTCCAGCCGCTCGGCGACCTGTTCGTGAACCTGCTGAGCATGCTGATCGTCCCGATCGTCGTGTTCACGCTGCTGATGGGGGCGCGGCGGCTCTCGCCGAGCAACCTCGGGAAGATCGGCGGGCAGGTGGTCGGGTTGTACGCGCTCACCTCGGCCGCGGCGGTCGGGTTCGGACTGCTAGTCGCGAACCTCATCGATCCGGGAGCCAACCTCGAACTGGGCGACGCGGAAGCACAGACCGCAGAGGCGCCCGACATCGTCGAGGTGCTCCTCGGGATCGTTCCCGAGAACCCGATCGGCGCGATGGCGGCCGGGGACATTCTCCCGACGATCTTCTTCGTCATCGTGTTCGGACTCGCGCTGGCGCTCGTCGAGCAGTCCACCGACTCGGCCGACATCCGCGAGGGCGTCGAATCGTTCTACAACTTGGCTGAGGCGGGCGCAGAGGCGATGTTCAAGGTCGTCTGGGGCGTGATGGAGTACGGCGTGATCGGCGTGTTCGCGTTGATGGCGGCGGTGTTCGGCGAAGCCGGCGTCGACGCGATCGTCCCGTTCGCCCTGCTTATCGCCACACTAGCGATCGCCGTCGCCGCGCACATCGCGGTCGTCCACCTCGGGGTCATCGTGCGGCTGCTCGCCGGACAGTCGCCAACAGCCTTTCTCGCCGGGGGACGCGACGCGCTGATCACCGCGCTGTCGATCCGCTCGTCGAGCGGGACGCTTCCGGTGACGATGGCGAACGCCGAGGACAACTTCCACATCGACGAAGGGGTCTACAGCTTCTCGTTGCCGCTTGGCGCGACGATCAACATGGACGGCACCGCTCTCTACCAGGGCGTGGCCGCGGTCTTCGCCGCGAATCTCGTCGGCGTACAACTGTCCATCGCCGAACAGGTGACCGTCGTCCTCGTGGCGGTGCTGGCGAGCGTCGGGGCGGCGGGCGTGCCGGGGACCGGGCTCATCATGTTGACGCTCGTGTTGACGCAGCTCGGACTGCCGCTCGAAGTCGTCGGGTTCGTCGCCGGCGTCGACCCGATCCTGGATCGGCTGCGGACGATGACCAACATCAGCGGCGATCTGGCGGTCACCACGATCGTCGCGAAGTGGAACGACGCGGTCGACTTCACGCGGGGCGCGTGGGTCGGGAAGAGCGATGACCTCGGCGTCGCCGCCGGCGACGATTAAAAACGGAGTAAGCTGGGACGATCGGCGTCGGCGGTCGCCTCAGTCGTCGGCCGGCGCCGCGCCGGAGCCGTCGTCGACGTGCTGCTGTTTGACCCACGAGAGCTTGCCGCCGGCGGCGAGGATGTCGCGCTCGCGCTCGGAGGCGTCGAGGTCGGCGGTGAACTCCCACTCGCCGTTGACGCTCACGGTGAACTCCTCCTGCCCGGAGGAGACGCCCGCGGGCACGTCGTCGACGATCTCGAGGTCGTCGCCCTGCTCGATCTCCTCGTACGTCTCCGCGTCGATCGCCAGCGGGACGATGCCGAAGTTGAACAGGTTCGCCTTGTGGATACGGGCGAAGCTCTGCGCGAAGACCGCCTCGATGCCGAGGTACATCGGACAGAGGGCGGCGTGCTCGCGGGAAGAGCCCTGCCCGTAGTTCTCGCCGGCGACGAGGACGCCGCCGTCGGCGTCGAGCGCGCGCTGCGCGAACGTGTCGTCGACGCGCGAGAGCGTGAACTCGGAGAGCTTCTCGATGTTCGAGCGGAACTTCAGGATGTCCGCCGTCGCCGGGATGATGTGGTCGGTGGTGATGTTGTCCTCCATCTTGAGGAGCGCCTCACCGCCGTCCACGTCGATCCCGTCCTTGAGCGGCACGTCGCCGATGTTCGGGCCCTTGACGAGACCGTCGTCGATCGCCTCATCGGGCGAGATGATGTCGGAGTCGGACTCACCCATGCCGGGGCCGTACTTCGTCCCCATTTCCAGGCCGGGCTCCTCGAGGTCGCCGAGGTCGTCCGCGAGGTCGCGCGGGTCGACGATCTCGCCGGTGATGGCCGCCGCGGTGGCGACCTCGGGCGAGCAGAGGAAGACGGAGTCGTCCTCGATGCCCGAGCGGCCCTCGAAGTTGCGGTTGAAGGTGCGCAGCGAGACGGAGTCGGAGGCGGGCACGTGACCGATGCCGATACACGCGCCGCAGGTCGCCTCGGAGAAGTTGACGCCGGCCGCCATCATCTCCGCGGTCCAGCCCTCGCGGGCCAGCATCTCGGACGCCTGCTTGGAGCCGGGCGCGACGATCATCTCGGTGCTCTTGGACACCTCGCGTCCCTCCAGCATCTTCGCGCTGGGGAGGATGTCCTCGTAGGCGCCGTTGGTACAGGAGCCGATGATGACCTGCTCGACGTCGGTGCCCTCGTACTCGCTGACGGGGGCGACGTTGTCGGGCATCGACGGGGCGGCGACGAGCGGTTCGAGGTCGGAGAGGTCGACCTCGATCGTCTCCGCGTACTCCGCGTCGTCGTCGGGCTGGAGGTCGACGTACTCCTCTTCGCGGTCCTGACGGGAGAGCCAGTCTTTCGTCTTCTCGTCGGTCGCGAAAATGGAGGAGGTGGCGCCGAGCTCGGTGCCGAGGTTGGTGATCGTGGTCCGCTCGGGGATCGAGAGGTTCTCGGCGCCAGGGCCGGTGTACTCGAAGATCTTGCCGACGCCGCCCTTGACCGTCAGATCGCCGAGGAGGTGGAGCGCGATGTCCTTCGCGGTCGCCCACTCGGGGAGCTCGCCCTCGAGGTGGACGTTGACGACCTCGGGCATCTCGACGTAGTAGGGGCCGCCGCCCATCGCGACGGCGATGTCGAGCCCGCCGGCGCCGATCGCGAGCTGGCCGAGCCCGCCGGGGGTCGGCGTGTGCGAGTCGGAGCCGAGCAGCGTCTTGCCGGGCGCCGCGAAGTTCTCCTTGTGGACCTGGTGGCAGATGCCGTTGCCGGGCCGCGAGAAGTAGGCCCCGTACGTGCCGGCCGCGGAGCGGAGGAACCGGTGGTCGTCGGTGTTCTTGAAGTCGAACTGGTACGTCTGGTGGTCGCAGTACTGCGCGGCGAGCTCCGTCTTGATCTCGTCCATCTCCAGCGCCTCGAACTGGAGCCACACCATCGTCCCCGTCGTGTCCTGCGTCAGCACTTGGTCGATCTCGATGCCGATCTCCTCGCCGGGCGTCAGCTCGCCCTCGACGAGGTGGTCACCGAGGATCTTCTCCGTAATCGTGTGTCCCATATCATCCGCACGTCGCTCTCCCGTGGATATAAAACCCGCGAGTTTCCCGAAAGATCGACCGTGTAAGATCCGTCTGACCGGCAATTCTTGGCGGGAGATCGGCGGGATACCGTTCCCCGTGAGAGCGGTACTCTTGACATCCTCCCCGCCCTAAAGGGCGAGGATTCCACGAAGTGGATATTCAGGCTGCGCGTTTCCTCGGGGTTCAAGTACGCTTTCGCGTGACCCGTCGAAGGTTGCCACCGAGTTGTGACCAACGGTGTGCGTTACAGCACGTATAGCCCTGTCAATGGGGCCTTCCTC
Organism: Halorubrum sp. Eb13; assembly: GCF_002252895.1. Classification (NCBI taxonomy): domain Archaea; kingdom Methanobacteriati; phylum Methanobacteriota; class Halobacteria; order Halobacteriales; family Haloferacaceae; genus Halorubrum; species Halorubrum sp. Eb13. The sequence goes on from NZ_NHPE01000027.1 coordinate 21,973, forward strand.
CCCGCATACAGCGAGCATCAACGACGGCTGGCTATTCAACCAGCGAGGTAGCACGGTTCGCCTCGCCCGAAGCGTTAGCCCGTGCATGGTTCACCCTCCCGTTGTGCAATGTTCTCCGAAGCGTTCAGGTCGGCGTGTCGTCCACGACTACATTCCGAACACGAAAAGTGGTCGCCATCACGATTGCCCATCGAACCACACACCGAACACCGCTGACTGGTATGGTGTGGATCGACTTTTTCGACGCGGATACCAGCGCGTTCGGCTTTGTACGTGATGAAATGTTGAAGTTGGTGGAAATGCCACGAGTGGACACCCGACCACGAACTGTTCTCACGGATACCTTCGAGATCTTCCATCCGAATGACAGGGTTCTCGAACTGGTCCGCGAACGTGATGAGGCGACGGGAGAGTTTGTGGTTCAAGTCCTTAATCCGACGCTGTTCTTTGTCACCCACGCGGTTACGTGCGCGAAGCGCACCCGCTTCCGAAAGCGAATCGCGTAGGGAACGATATTTGCGTCGAACGTACTTCGCCTCACCACCAGACACCAGCATCGACTCACCTTCGCCGTGGGCCGTCACAGCGAGGATGTGACGTTCGCCAATATCGACACCGATGGGTGTTTCACCCGACATGTCGGCATCGTACTCGATGTTGAACGTACAGTACCAGTCTTCGCCACGACGGTAGACCTGTAGGCGAGTCTTGTCGGCGTCTCCCTCGACCAGTCTGTCTACGGGGCCTGAAATATCGTCGTACACCTCTATCGGTGTGTACCACCATTGGGAGACGCATGGGAAACCGACTACGACCGTGCCGTTCTCGGTGGTGTCGATTTCCCAATTCTGGTTGTTGACGGCGAACGGTTGACTCTCTCGGTATCGAACCTCTCCGTCCTTGCTGTGGTCGGATTTTGCCTCTCGGATGGCTTGGTTCTGGATAGCCGAGTAGAGATTGTTGTCGATGCTGGCTGTGGTCACGGATTTCCCGAAGTCGCCGTTCTCCCATCCGTCGATACAGAATTGCTTGGTGTCACGGTAGAGTCGAGTGGCGTGTTGCCACTCTTTCCGCCGTGAGAGGGATGGGTTGTGGAACTTCGCGGTGACAGTCACCGTGTCCATTACGCTTGTAAATATATATGTCCGATTAAGTATCTGTTGGAATATCAGGCCGTGCTATCGAATGTAGTTAGTGGAGGTGTTGTTGGATTCATCCCCACCCTGAAGGGCGGGGCTTTCTCCTTGACTCTCCGTAACGAGTGTATAAGGCTCATAAAGGCCGTTATCGGCCGAACTATCTGGATCCCACGTCGGCGGCGACTGGGCCGGGCCGCGTCGCGACCGGGTGCGACACCGTTTAGTCTCGCCCGCGGATTCGGTCGGGCATGTTCGACTCGGGAGCGACGGTCGCGGCGGCGCTGGAAGCCGGCGACGCCGACCTCGACGACGCGCAGCGACAGCCGAACGGCGTCGACCTCACGGTCGGAGAGGTCTTCGAGCAGACGGCGCCCGGACGGATCGGCCGCGACGGGAAACGCGTCGGCGAGCGTGAGCCGGTACCGCTCGAAGACGGCGTCTACCGGCTGGAGCCGGGAACGTACGTGGTCCGGTACGGGGAGCCGGTGCGGATACCGAGCGAGCGGGTCGGGTTCGTGCTCCCGCGGTCGACGCTGCTGCGGAACTCCTGTACCCTCGACACCGCCGTCTGGGACGCCGGCTACGAGGGCGTCGGCGAGGGCCGCCTCGACGTGGGCCACGCTCTCGAGATCGAGCCCGGCGCGCGGATCGCCCAGTTGGTTCTCGCCGCCGCCGATCACGACGGAGCGTACGAGGGGTCGTATCAGGGGGAAAATCTCTGAGAGCGTCGGGGGAGGACCGCTGAGAATATCAGGGGAGGACCGCTGAAAAACGGGCGCGGAGTTGGCGACGCTCGCACGCGCCGGGGGCGCCGGGGGCGCGGCCGCGGAAGACGGTCTTCGCTCGCCGACATGAGGCCGTCGCTCATCGATACCAAAGGACGAACGGCACGCCCGTGCCGGGAAAAGGTGGCACAGGCGTGCCGTTCAGTAGGTCCCCGCTGACGCTTCGGCCCTCCAAGCGAAGCGTCAATCGAGATAAGCAGTGGAACGCACTTAAGGGTAGCGGGGGCGGCAGGGCTATCGGATTCGGATCCAGTGAAGTCGACAGGAGAATCGGCCGACGCGAGCGACCTACCGCCTCGCCGGATGGTCGTCGCGGAGCCGGGACTGCCCCTCGCCGAGCAGCCGCTCGCGGAGGGTGCCGTCGCCGCGGGGAGCGTCGCCGGCGTCGTCCGGGTCCGGAACGAGTCCGCGCTCGCGGAGCTCCGGGACGACGAGGTCAACGAAGTCCGTCAGCGAGTCGGGGCGGACGACCTCCTTCACGTTGAATCCGTGGACGCCGACCTCCTCGTGCCAGTACGCCAACTCGTCGGCGACCACCTCGGGGGTACCGACGATCTTCGGTGAAGTGGTGCCGAGCCCGCAGAACTCCGCGACCTCGCGGACCGTCCACTCGCGGTCCGGCTGCGCCTTCGTGAACGCGTTCATCGTCCCCTGTATCGCGTCCGTCTCGATGTGCTCGACCTTCTGGTCGGGGTCGAGCTCCGAAAGGTCCATGTCGAGGAAGCCGGAGAGGAGCGCGAGCGTCGCCTCGACGTCGACGTGGCGCGTGTACTCCTCGTGCTTCGCCTCCGCTATCGCCTGCGTCTCGCCGACGACGGGGACGACGCCGATGAAGAACTTCAGGCTCTCGGGGTCGCGGCCGTGGTCGGCCGCGCGCGATTTCACGTCGGCCATGTACTCGCGAACGCCCTCCTCGGTCGGCTGGCTGGCGAAGACGGCCTCGGCGTTCGCGGCCGCGAACTCCCGGCCACGGTCGGAGGAGCCGGCCTGATACACGACCGGGGTCCGCTGCGGCGAGGGCTCGCAGCCGTGGGGGCCGGGCACGGAGAAGTGCTCCCCCTCGTGGGCGATCGCAGACACCTTCTCGGGGTCGGTGTAGCGCCCGGCCTCGCGGTCGACCTCGACCGCGTCGTCGTCCCACGACTCCTCCCACAGCTTGTAGCAGACGTCGAGGAACTCGTCGGCGCGGTCGTAACGCGTCTGCTTGTCCATCCGCTCCGAGAGCCCGAGGTTTTCGGCGGCCGACTGGAGGTAGGAGGTGACGACGTTGATCGCGATCCGCCCGTCGGTGAGGTGATCGAGCGTGGAGAACTCCCGCGCGAGCTGGTAGGGATGGGTGTACGTCGTCGACCGCGTCACGGCGAACCCGAGGTCGTCGGTGACCTCCGCCATCGCGGGGACGACGAGCTGCGGGTCGCTCGCGGGCGTCTGGACCCCCTTCTCGACGGCCGTGTGCCGGTCGTCGCCGTACACGTCGTAGATCCCGCGCACGTCCGCGAAGAACACCGCGTCGAACCCGCCGCGCTCGGCGGTCCGGGCGACCTCGGTCCAGTACTCCCGGTCCGCGTACTCCGGCGACCGGTCGCCGGGGAAGGTCCACGACCCCGGCGAGACGTGCTCGACGGAGGCCATGGTAAAGAGGTTGAGATGCAGGTGGTCGGGCATGGACGCGGATACGGGAGGCCCCGGTAATACCCCACAGAAAGGGGCGTCACTTGTCGGCGTCGCGGACGCGGGGAGCGGCGGCGGTGAGCCCGACGGGGTGGGACGACCGTGCGGAGGGGAAGCGGCCTACGGAGACGCCGTCTCCGGCGAGGAGACGTACGCGGCGAAGTCGGAGGTCGTGATGATCCCGATGGGCGTGTCGCCGTCGACGACGGGCACGTGGTGGAACCCGTGCTCGACCATGACCGCGGCGATCGCGGAGACGGAGTCCTGCGCGCTCGCCGTGATGGGATCGCGCGTCATGTACCGCTCGACGGTCGTCTCCGCCTTCGGCTGGCTCTTCGCGACGATGTCGACGAAGTCGGTCGTGGTGAGGATGCCGACTAGGGCGCCGTCGTCGTCGACGACCAGCGCCGAGCTGATGTCGTTGTCGAGCAGCACGGCGGCCGCGTCCTCGACCAGCGTGTCCGGCGTTACCGTGTGGAGCTCGCTCGTCATCAACCGCGCGACGAACACGTCTTCGATGTCGTCCATACGTGTGAGTCCGTCGCTCGGGGTATAAGGATTCCCACAACGATCGTCCGCGACGGCTACAGGAACCGCGAGAGCCCCGACTGTCTGCGCGGCCCGTCGCCCCCGGGGTCGGCCGCCCACGCGGTCCGTTCGTCGCGGAGCCCGTCGCGGTCGACCGCCGGCGGGTCGGCGGGGTCGTACGCGTCACAGCCCGCGCCGCAGTCGCGACCCGGGTCCACCACTCGGTCGAACCGCTCGCAGTACGGGCGGCCGTCGGCGGTCCCCGTCGCGTGCGCGCATCCCGGGGGCGCCGGACGCCACCCCTTTCCGTACGCGCGCTCCGCGATCCGGCGCCGCTTGCGGGCCAACGCGTCCGGGCCGGCGAGCGCCACGTCGGTCCGGAGCGACCGCTCGTCGCGGATCTCGACGCCGGGCGCATCGGGGTCGAGGGGGGACGGCTCGCGGACCACCTCGCGCTCGCCCGTCTCCGGGTCGAACCGCCAGACTCCGACCGGGTCGGGGATCCGGTTCAAGTGCGCGCGGGTGACGTACGAGGCGGTGGCGAGAATCGCCTCGTCGAACAGGGCGAGCGCGACGTCGTACCGCAGTTGGGCCGCCAGATCGCCCGGCGTCCCGAGGTCGGGCTTGTTCTCGATCGCGGTCAGGGAACCGATCCAGTCGTCGGGGTATCTGGCGGTCGCGCGCACGACCGGGCGCCCGTCGCGGCGCTCGCGTTCGAGGTAGCCGACCTCGGCCGCGCGTTCGACGACCGCCGCCGCCCGGTCCGGCGGGAGGTCGAACGCCTCGGTCACGGGGACCGCCTCCCCGGGCCCGACCGCCGCCTCGATCGCGGGGTCCGGGATCCGCTCGGGCGCGATCGCCGCCCGCCGATCGAACTCCGGTCCGGGTTCCAGCACGCAGACGTCGACGATCCGGCCGCCGGGGTTCGTGACCCCCGCGCCGAGCTGGCGGGCGACGACCCGGTCTGTCGATTCGAGCGCGGCGCACAGGGCCAGCTCGAACCGGAACTCCATGAAAGAGGTGAGGGGCGCCGGCGAGTAAAGCGCGTCGGCGCGGGCAGGGTTCGACCACGGCGAGCGGCAGGGGAGACGGGACCGCAACGGGAAGGCGGGACCGCGACGGGAGCGGCGGGGAGACGGGACCGCGCCGCCGCGGTCGAAACCGGTATTCCCGGCCGGCGCCAACGTCGACCATGCGCCGGGTCACCCGGAACCTCCTCGTCGCCATTGCGCTGGTCATCGTCGCCCTGCTCGCGTTGGGGGCCCTGCCGAGCTACCTCGGCAGCGGCGATCCCTACTACCTGACCGCCGAGCCGATCGAGACCGACGGGCCGGCCGTGGACGCGAACAACGTCTCGGAGCGCCGGTGGCCGTTCCTGACGAGCGCGCTCGCGAGCGACGACGGTCGCTCCGACCCGTACCGGGCCGACGCGTACGGGATCAAGAAGTGGTTCACCCACACGCCGTTCGACGAGGTGGACGCGCTCGCGCGACAGACCCCAGAGGCCGCGACCGGCGACGCGGTCCGCGTGCGGTACGAGGGGACGGTTTATCGCGTGGAGGTGGTTCGCCCGTGAGCGACGACGGTGAGCGCGCGAGCGACGAGGGCGACGCGCCCCGCCGCAACGACTCGGGCCGCGACGACGCGCCCGCCGCCGACCTCCGCGACCTCCCGGCCTTTTCCGACGGTCGCAACCACTCGCTGCCGGGCGAGCCGGAGTGGCCGGTACGGGAGGTCGCCGTCGAGTACGACCCCGGCTGGTTCGTCGGGGGGTACGACCGCGTCGAGCAGCCGGACGGCTCGGAGAAGAAGTACTACTGGGCGGAGCTGTCGCCGGCGACGGTCGTGATCGCGGTCGCCGACGGCGACGTGCTGTTCGTCGAGCAGTACCGCCCGACCGTGCGGAACACCCAGCTGGAGCTGCCCGCCGGGATCGTCGAGCGCGGCGAGTCGTACACCGCGGCCGGGGCGCGCGAGCTCGCCGAGGAGACCGGCTTCGCGCCCTCGTCGACATCGCTGTTACAGGAGGTGTGGTGCTCGACGGGCGTGCTCCGGCACACGCGCGGGTACGTGTTCGCCGAGGGGCTGGAGCCGGTCGACGTCGACCACGACAGCAACGAGTTCCTCTCGCCGCGCGCGGTCCCGATCGAGGAGGCGCTGGAGGTCGCACGCGACCCGCCGACGAACGACGCGACGCTGGAGGGGCTGCTGCTCGCCGAGCGGGAGGGACTGCTGTAGGGGGAGACCGAATTTCGACGACGACGAGGGAGCGTGCGGCCCCGGAGCGAAGGCGACGAAACCCGACGAACGTCCAGTTCACGGGCGAGAAGCGGGGATATTAGTCGTCTCGGCCCCTGTCTATTACCATGAGTCAGACCTCGAAGCAGTCGGTGTTGCTGTCGGACGACCCGCCGCTCGACCTCCGTCTCTCGGAGTCGGAGCTGGAGGCGACCCGCGAGCGCGTCGTCGCGTTCATCGGGGACGTCGTCGACGACGCGGGCGCGGAGGGCGCCGTCCTCGGCCTCTCGGGCGGAGTCGATTCGACGCTGACCGCCTACCTCGCCGTCGAGGCCCTCGGCGAGGACGGGCTCCACGGGATCACGATGCCCTCGGCGGTGAACGACCCGGACGTGATGACCGACGCCGAGCGCGTCGCCCACGAGCTCGGGATCGAGTACGACGTGGTCGAGATCCAGCCGATCGCGGAGTCTTTCTTCGACGCATTCCCGGAGGCCGCGGCCGATCAGACGGCGGCCGGGAACGTGTACGTCCGGACCCGCGCGGTCCTCAATTACCTCGTCGCCAACGCGGAGAACCGGGTCGTGCTCGGGACAGGGAACCGCGCGGAGGCGATGACCGGCTACTACACGAAGTACGGCGACCAGGCGGTCGACTGCAACCCGATCGGGAACCTCTACAAACAGCAGGTCCGGCAGCTGGCGGCGCACGTCGGCGTCCCGCGCGAGCTCGTGATGCAGGAGCCGACCGCGGGGATGTGGGAGGGCCAGACCGACGCGGAGGAGATTGGCCTCGACTACGACACCGTCGACGCGATCCTCGCCGTCCACGTCGACGGCGGGCTCTCCCGGGCGGCGACGGTCCGCGAGCTCGACGTGCCCGCCGAGGCCGTCGACCGCGTCGTCGAGCTCCACGATCGCAGCGCTCACAAGCGGTCGATGCCGCCGGCTCCGGAGCGGTAAGCGGCGTCAGCGGGGACGGCGAGGGCCGGAGCGGAGAGCGGGCCGAAGCGGAGAGCGGGCCGAAGCGGAGGGAGTCGGAACGGAGAGCGGGCCGTTCAGGCGTCGTGCGCCCGTTGTTTCGTGACCTCCGCGATACCGGCGTTGGCCGAGCAGTTCGGGCACGCGTGGATCCGGCCGCGCGCGTCCGAAAACACGCGGGCGAACCGGTCGGAGACGTGCGCGTCGCAGTGTTCACACGTGGGCATGGCAGGGGCTCCCCTCGTGCGAGGTGGCGTCGTGTATCATGGTGTTCTGTGCGTGTGAGAGTTGGTCACGAACACCTAAGTGGGCTTTCCGAACTCCGGCCCAAATTACGCCCAAAACGCCGGCCGCCGGGGGACGGGGGGCGGTCAGAACGCTCGCAGGTCTTCGAGCACGGCTAGCGCGGAGCCGTCGTCAATGGCCCCGCGGGCGGCGTCGAGTCCCTCCTCGATCGAGTCGGCGTCCTCGCGGGCGTAGATCCGGAGCGCGGCGTTGACCGCGACCGCGTCGGCGAAGGCGTCGTCGCGCTCGCCGGACAGCACCTCCTCCGTGATCCGCGCGGAGTCGACGGCGACGTCGTCGACCGCGAGGTCCGCCTCTTCGAGGTCCATCCCGTACTCGGCGGTCTCGATCTCGAAGTCGTCGAACGACGCGCCCTCGCTGCCGGCCGCGTCGCCGTCGTCCGCGCTCGCTCCCTCGCCGTCGCTTCCGGGGGCCGCGTCCCACTCGGCGACCTTGGTGTAGCCGGGCCGCACGTCGTCGTACCCCTCCATGCCCTGGAACATCAGGACGCGGTCGAGGTCGTGGAACTCGCTCTCGACGAACGTGTCGACCACCTTCTTCGCGAACGCGAGGTGGTAGAAGGAGCCGAGGTGGACGGACGCGCCGGCGGGGTTCGCCAGCGTCTCGATCGTGTTGACGAACGTGCGGACCCCCATCATGTCCCGGCGGTCGAACAGGTCGTCGATCGCGGGGTTGAACGCGGGCTGGTAGTAGAAGCCGAAGCCGGTCTCGTCGACCATGTCGGCCGAGTCCGCGGGGGTCAACTCGGTGTGGACGCCGAGCTCTTCCAAGACGTGCTTGTAGGCGTCCTGCTTCTGCGTGGGGACGCGGTCGCCCGAGTGGACGACGACGGGGGTGCCCGCGGCGGCCGCGACCGCCCCGGCCGCGACGCCGAGGATCGCGGAGCGCCCCTTGCCGTCGTAGTTGGCGCCGCAGTCGACGGGGTCGGCGTCGGGTTCGGCGTACTCGACGCGCTCGCACATCACGTCGACGTACGCGCCAAGTTCCTCGGGCGTGTTCCGCTTCCAGCGGTTCGCGAGCCAGAACGCCCCGAGCGTCGTCGGGTCGGGCTCGTCCGCGAGGATGCGTTCGAACGCCTCGGTCGCCTGTGCGCGCGTCAGGTCGTCGGCCGACTTGTGGCCGGAGCCGCAGACCTCGGTCATCAGCCGCTTGAGGGGCCAGTCGCCGAACTCCTGAGTCGCCTGAGCCATACGCGTCGTTCGGGTCCTCGGACGAAAAGTCCCTCGCTCGGCTCCCGTGCGGTGGGAACCGACCGGCCGAGATCGAACCCGGCGAGAGCGGCCCCGTCAAGTGCAGGCCCGGCGAGAGCGGACCCGGCGGGTGCAGGCCCGGCGAGTGCGCGCGAGCGACGAGCCCGCCGACGCGACCGTCTCTCTCCGGTTCCGTGGTACTGAATCACACACACTAAACCACCAATCGTTGTGTTTTATCTTCTTACACTGTACATTCTAAGTACTCTATCGTCACTAGAGTTTGTAACACACCAAGATAAGCGTTAGAGTTATATGTATGTCCATCCAGTAAAGAATTGTTCCCGATGACGTCCAAATCCGTGGCCACCGCACTCACGCTGTATCGCGCCCGCACTCTGACGCTCGAACAGGCCGCCACCGTCGGCGGCTGCTCGGCGGCGGAGTTGGAGGAGAGCGCCCGGGCGTTCGCGCCGGCGCCCGGGGCGGCCCCCGCTGACGACTGACTCCTCCGCGACGACCGACGGTTCCCGGAACCGCTGACCACCTCCGAAACCGGTAGGTACGCGCGGTCCCAACGGAACGCAATGAGTTTCGACGCCGATTGGCGGGCCGACATCGACTCGGTCGACGCCGTGCTCATCGACGAGTTCCAGAGCGACTTCCCCGTCGAGTCGCGCCCGTTCGAGCGGGTCGCCGGCGAGATCGCGGCCGAGACGGGCGTCGACATCGACGCCGCGGCGGTGCTCGACCGCGTCCGCGACCTCCGCGAGCGGGGGGTGTTCCGGCGGTTCGGCGCGGTGCTCAATCCGCCCGTCATCGGCTCGTCGACGCTGGCGGCGGTGCGGGCGCCCGACGAGCGGTTCGACGAGATCGCCGACGTGATCAACGGCTACCGGCAGGTGAACCACAACTATCGTCGCGACCACGAGTGGAACCAGTGGTTCGTCGTCACCGCGGGCTCCCGCGAGACGCGCGACGCGATCCTCGCGGAGATCGAGGATCGGACCGGCTGCGAGGTGCTGGCCCTCCCGATGCTGACAGACTACTACATCGACCTGGAGTTCCCCGTGGTGAACGGGGACCGGTTCGCGCGCGAGTCGCTCGACCACACGGCGGTCTCCGCCACCCGCATCTCGGAGGACGCCCGGGGCGACCTGACCGCGCTGGAGGCCGATCTCCTCCTGGCGATCCAAGACGGCTTCCCGCTGTCGGCGACCCCCTACGCCGACGTGGCGGCCGAGATCGACGCCCCCCTCGACGACGTCCTCGCGGCGGTCGATCGCCTCCTCGCGGACGGCTGTATCAAGCGGATCGGCTGCGTCGTCAACCACGTCGTCACCGGGTTCACGAACAACTGCATGGTCGTCTGGGACGTGCCCGACGACGAGCTCGACGAGCGCGGCGAGGCGGTCGGCAGCCTCCCGTACGTCACGCTCTGTTACCACCGCCCGCGCCGGCCCGAACAGGAGTGGGAGTACAACCTGTTCACGATGATCCACGGGCGCGAGGCCGAGGCGGTCGACGCGAAGATCGACGAGCTGGCGGCCGAGCACCTCCCGTTCGACCACGAGCGGCTCTACTCCACGGAGACGCTGAAACAGACCGGCGCGCAGTACGAGGACCTCGTCGCCGACGAAGAGGAGTGAGGAAGGGGTCTATCGGGGTTCAGTCGTCGCCGAGCGACGGCGACGAGCCGTCCGCGTCGGTGCCGGGCGCGTCGCGGCCGCGGCCGCGGACGCCGGCGTCGAGCCCGCTCCCCGCGCCGAGCCGATCGAGCGCGTCCGCGCCGGCGACCGCGACGACGACGAAACCGACCTTCGAGACGACGTCGAGGTAGACGAACACGAGCATCTCCGTGGAGCCCGTCAGGAGCCCGAGACCGGTTGGCGCGAGCACCCACACGACGGGGTACAGCGTCCAGAGGACGACCGTGATGTTCCGGAGCGTCCCGAAGACGGCGCGGACGCGGTCCCCCTCGGCCGACGCCGAGCGCGGGAGCGCGGCGAGCAGGCCGTAAACGAGCGCGGCGTACGCCGCCGCGGCGACGCCGAACAGGGCCCACGAGAGCGTGCCGGCGGTGACGACCGCGGCGGTCCCGCCGGCGATGATCACCACGTCGACCGCGATCAGCCCGGCGAGCAGCCGGCGCGACGGCCGCGCGAGCAGCCCGAGGTACAGGATCAGCAGCGGCGTCGTTATCAGCCAGTCGACGTAGCGGGCGACCTCGAGGTCGCCGCCGGGCGTCGACAGCACGCCGAAGCCGAGCGCCATCGCGAGGTACGCGAGCGCCGCGACCCCGGTGACGCCGGTGAGAGTGGCGTAGTACCGCGCGTGCGACTCGCCGGTCTCGGACGACCCCGTGAGCCACGCCCACAGCGGCGGGACCGTGCCCGCGCCCATCGCGAGGACGCCGAGCCACGCCCATATCGTCGTGTCGGCGATCATCTCGGGTCACCTCCCTCCCCGGCGGCGCCGTCGTCGGGCGCGCCGGACGAGAAGTCGAAGGCGGAGTCGTCTCCCCCGCCGTCGGTTCCGGGGTCGCCGCCGCCCGCCGTCCCGCCGTCGGAGACCGCCGTCGCCGTCGCGGGCTCCGGGCCCCCTCCGAGCGCGTCGTCGGCCGCGAACTCGAAGCCGCCGACGGCGTCGCGCAGGCTGCGGGCCCGGTCGGAGAGCGACTCGGCGGCGGTCTCGACCGCCCCGAGGGTCCGCTCCTGCTCGTCGACCGCGCCGGTGACGTCGCCGGCCGCGCCGGCGGTCTGCGCGCTGATCGCGGAGACGTCCTCGACGTGGCCGACGACCGCGTCCACGGAGTCGGCCTGCGTCTCCGTGGCGCGGGTGATCTCGGTCATGCTGGTGTCGGTGCGCTCGGAGGCCTCCGCGAGCCGTTCGAGCGCGTCGATCGACGTCTCGACGGTCTCGACGCCGGCGGAGATCCGCTCTTCGGTGCGCTCCATCGCGTTCGCGCCCGTCTCCGCGCGCTCCTGTACGGAGTGGATCCGCGCTTCGATCTCGCTCGCGGACTCCTGCGTCTCCTCGGCGAGCGCCTTCACCTCCTCGGCGACGACCGCGAAGCCGGCGCCCTCCGCGCCGGACCGGGCCGCCTCGATCGACGCGTTGAGCGCGAGCAGGTTCGTCTGCTCGGCGATCTCCGAGATGGTGTCGACGACCTCGCCGATCTCCTCGACCTCCGCGGCGAGCGCCTCGACCTCGGCGGTCGTCTCCGCGGTCGTCTCCTCGACCGCGTCCATCTCCGCGAGCGCCTCCTCCGCGGCCTCCCGTCCCTCCTCGCCGACCGCCGCGGCGTGCTCCGCGGTCTCGGCCACGTCGGTGACGGTGGAGGCGACCTCCTCGGCCGACGACGCGAGGTTCTCCGCCTCGTCGGTCGCCGCCTGGAGGTCGTCGCGCTGGGTGCGCGCCCCCTCGGCGATCTCCTCGACCGCCTCGCTCACGGTCCCGGTCGTCGCCCGCAGGCTCTCCGTGCGGTCGTCGACGGTGCCGGCGACGTCGGCGGTGTCCTCGGCGACCGTCGCGACCGACGCCACCGTCCCCTCCAGCTCGTCGGCCATCTCGTTGAAGGCGGCGCCGACCCGAGCCATCGCCTCGTTGTCGCTCTCGGTGTCGACGCGCTGGGTCAGGTCGCCGTCGGCGAGCGCCCGCATGGCCGACTCGTACTCGGTCGCCTTGCGCTCGACCGTCTCGGCTCGCTGCGTCGCCTCCCGGCGGGCCTCCTCGGCCTCCCGGCGGGCGGTCTCCGCGTCGTCGATCTCGGCGCGGAGCGAGCCGCGCATGGCGTCGAACGCCTCGAACAGCCGACCGATCTCGTCGGTCCGGCCGGTCTCGAGCGTCACGTCGAGGTCGCCCTCGGCCATCCGCTCCGCCTTCGTCGTGAGCTGGCGCAGCGAGATGACCGTGTTCGACCCGACCGTGACGCCGATGAGCGCGAGCCCGATCACCGTCAGCAGCGTCATCCCGATGAGGCCGGAGCGGATCTCCGCGCCGACCGCGCCGATTCCCTCCGTCCGGAGGTAGACGACGGCCCCGTACGTGACTGAGATCCCCGTGACGCCGATCAGCGACAGCGCGAGCTTCGCGCCGTAGCTCGACCGGACGCCGGAGAACGGTCCCTCTTGCATGATGTATCGATCCACAGGGAAAGCATCAGGATAATAACTTGGGCAAAAATATCAATCATGAGAACCCTGCGGCGCGAAGTCGGTCGGAGACCCCGTCGACCGACGGGCGGCCCGACGCCGACCCGAGATCGAGGGGAACGAGGTGGACCGGTACGTTCACAGGGATTGCGCCCCCCGGGCAGGTATGTCCGACGCGTTCGATCGGCTCGGGTACGGGACGTACAAGCTGGCGGACGGCGAGGAGTGCGTCGCCGGGGTCGCCCACGCGGTCGAGACGGGGTACCGCCACGTCGACACCGCGCAGGGGTACGACAACGAGGCGTCGGTGTCGGCGGGGATCGACCGCACCGACGTCGATCGCGACGACCTGTTCGTCGCGACGAAGCTCTCGACGGACAACCTCTCGTACGACGACGCCACCGCGACCGCGCGGGTGAGCCGGGACCGGCTCGGCGTCGACTCGATCGACCTCCTGTACGTCCACTGGCCGATCAACACATACGACCCCGACGAGACGCTGCCCGCCCTCGACGACCTCGTCGACGAGGGCGTCGCCGACCGGATCGGGCTCTCGAACTTCCGTCCCGACCAGCTCGAGGCGGCTATCGACCGGCTCGACCACGACGTGTTCGCCCATCAGGTCGAGTGCCACCCCCTGCTCCGCCAGCCGGAGCTTCGCGAGCTCGCGGTCGAGCACGGCCACTGGCTCGTCGCGTACTCGCCGATCGCGCGCAACCGAGTCGCCGACGTGGACGTCCTGCGAGATATCGCCGCGAAGCACGACGCGAGCCCGGCGCAGGTGAGCCTCGCCTGGCTGCTCTCGAAAGAGCGGGTCGCGCCGATCCCGAAGGCCGCGAGCGCCGATCACGTCGAGGCGAACTGGGCGGCGCGCGACCTCGACCTCGATCCCGTGGACGTCGAGCGGATCGACGCTCTCGACCGCGAGGATCGAGTCGTCGACTTCGACGAGGCGCCGTGGAATCACGGGTGACGGGAGGACCTCCCGGCCGGTTCGGTATATAGCCGTCCGGAGCCGATCCCACCGCTACGACCCTCTCATAGTCGGTTTTACGTCGGTTCCGGCCGACGCCAACACCGTGACCGACCCCGAGACCGATCCCGCCGGTCGGCCGGCGCTGCTCGCCGCGACGCCGAGCGCGGAGTGGGTCGCCGGATGGCTCCGCGCGCTCGCCCTGCTCGCCGGCGCGACGGCGCTGTTGCTCGCGCTGATCGCGTTCGAGCTCCTCGTTCGGCTCTGAGCGGGGCGCGGCGGTCGCGGCGGAGTCGCCGCGGCGACGTCGCCGAGCCCCCGCCGTCGCCCGAGGCGGAACTGAACGCCGCCTCGCACCGAACCGCGACCCTGACGTCCCGTCCGTCGCGATTTCACTTCCGCTTTCGGGCGCGTTTTTAAAAGGCGTCGGGACGACGTGACGGGTATGGCCCAGTCCACGTTCGACGACGACGACCTGTTCGGGGAGGCGGCCGCGGAGACGCGCGCGGAGGTCGAAGAGCACCTCGCGGCCGCTCGGGCTGAGCTCCCCGACGCGGACGACGTGTGGGAGACGGACGCGGACAACGTGCTCGGCACCCTCAACGGGCTCAAGTCCGCCCTAGACGTCGGCGACGCGATCGGCTCCGTCCGGTCGGCGAAGAAGGCGTACGTGCTCGGGGAGCGCGCCGACGCCTTCGAGGACGCCGACGATCTGAAAGCCGAGATCGAGGAGCTGGAGTCGCTCGTCGGCGACATCGAGAGCGCCGCCGAGGAGGTCGCCTCGCTCACCGGCACCGTCCCCGCGATCCGCGGAGCCCTGCAGGACGCGGCGGAGGCCGCCGAGGAAGGCGACGAGTAGGGTCCCCCGTTTTCACTCGGACTCCCGCTCGACGACCGCCGCCGCGAGCGACGCGAGCGCGTCGCTCGCGAGGCTCAGGAGCTCCTCGCCGCGCTCGGCGTCGCCGGCGGTCGGGTCGCCGACGATGCCGTTCTCGGTGAATTCGTCGGAGTCGTGCGCGAGGTTCACGCCCGAGACCCACTCGCCCCAGCGGTCGGCGGCGCCCTCGCCCGCGGCCGCGACGCGGTCCTCGCGGACGAGGTCGGGGTTCGTCGCGCGCAGCAGCGCCGTCTCCAGCGGGCCGGCGTGGCCCATGTCGGCCCCGTGCTCGCCGACCGCCTCGAACCACGTGAACGCGACGGCGTAGCCGTCGTGGGCGTCGTCCCGGGAGAATCGCCGGGCGACCTCCGCGAGCGCCGCCACGTTGCCGCCGTGGCCGTTGACGAACACGATCCGGTCGATCCCGTGGTGCGGCAGCGATTCGGCCGCCTCGCGGACGTACGCGCGGAAGGCGTCCGGCGAGACCCACATCGTCCCGTCGAAGGCGCGGTGCTCCTCGGCGACGCCGACGGGGATCGGCGGGGCGACCGCGACCTCGCCGGCGGTATCGCCGGGCCCCTCCGTCGCGTCTCCGTCCGCCGATTCGCCTTCCGTCTCCTCGTACGCCGCCGCCCCGGCCTCCGCGACCGCGACGGCGTCGAGCGTGTCGGTCCCGAGGGGCGCGTGGGGGCCGTGCTGTTCGGTGCTGCCGACGGGGACGAACGCGACGTCGACGTCGGCGTCGCGCACGTCGGTCCAGGTGGCGTCCGTGAGTCGCATGCGGTCCCTTCGACGGGACGCGCCGTATAGCCGACGGTCGGACGAGGGGATCGACCGCGAACGGACCGCGAGTCGCCCCGGGAGTTATTCCGATCCGCGATGACAGTCACCTCATGAGTAATGAGAACGAAGACCGCGGTCGAACGGCGGGGGTGACGTTCGGACCGCTGAAGCGGGCGCTTCGCGAACACGCCTATCCGGTGTCGGTCGCGGAGTTGATCGAGCAGTACGGCGGCTTCGAGCTGGAGACCGGGAGCGGGGGCGAGCGGCTCGAAACCACGCTGGAGCGGTGCGAGCGGACGCGGTTCCACGAGCCGCGCGAGGTGCGCGACGCGATCCTCGACGCGCTGGGCGAGGAGCCGAGAGGGGAGGCACCGACCGCGGGAGAGCGCGGGGAGGAGAGCGAGGCCGACGGCGCCGACGACTGGAGTCAGCTGTCGACGTGAGCGGCCCGAGGGGAGGCGTCGGGGCGCTTCGGCCCGTCCCGTCCCGCCTCAGTCGTCGTCGGTCTCCGCGTCCTCGATCAGGCGCGCGGTGCGCTTCTGCGCGCGGTCGATGAACTCCTGCGGGAGCTCGTCGATCTCGCCGGCCTGCACGCCCCAGAGGTGGGCGTACAGCCCCCCGTTGTCGAGCAGCTCCCCGTGGGTCCCGCGCTCGACGACCTCGCCGCCCTCCAACACGAGGATGGTGTCGGCGTCCTTGATCGTGGAGAGCCGGTGCGCGATGGCGAACGTCGTCCGATCGGCCGTAAGCCGGTCGAGCGAGCGCTGGATCAGCATCTCCGTCTCGGTGTCGACGTCCGAGGTCGCCTCGTCGAGGACGAGGATGTCGGGGTCCTTGAGGACCGCCCGCGCGATGGTGACGCGCTGGCGCTGCCCGCCGGAGAGCTTCACGCCGCGCTCGCCGACCATCGTGTCGTAGCCGTCCGGGAGGTTCTCGATGAACTCGTGGGCCTCCGCGGCCTTCGCGGCCTCGCGGACCTCCTCGTCGGTCGCCTCGAACGTGCCGTACGTGATGTTCTCGCGGACGGTCCCGTAGAACAGGTACGACGACTGGCCGACGTAGCCGATCGACCGGCGGAGCGACTTGAGCGTCACGTCGCGGACGTTCTGCCCGTCGATCCGGATGGCGCCGTCGTCGACGTCGTACATCCGGAGCAGGAGCTTGAGCACCGTGGACTTGCCGGCGCCGGTCGGGCCCACCAAGGCGAGCGTCTCGCCGCCCTCGACTTCGAAGTCGACGTCGGAGACGATGGTCTCCTCGTCGTAGCCGAAGCTCACGTCGTCGTAGACCACGTCGCCGTCGTCGACGACCAGCTCCTCGGCGTCCGGGTCCTCGGCGAGCCGCGAGGGCTCGTCCATCAGACCGAAGATCCGCGCGGAGGAGGCGCGGGCGCGCTGGTACATGTTGATGATCTGCCCGAACTGCGCCATCGGCCAGATGAACCGCTGGGTGTAGAGGATGAAGACGACGAACATCCCCTCGGAGAGCTCGCCGGAGAACGGGCCGGGCGGACCCTGGAACACCCACAGTCCGCCGATGATGAACGTGATCACGAAGCCGATCCCGGCGAGCACGCGGAGCGCCGGGAAGAACTTGATCCGGGTCGTGATCGCGTCCCAGTTGGCGCCGAAGTAGTCCATCGAGACATCGTCGACGCGGTCGGACTCGTACGGCTCGGTGTTCGACGACTTGATCACCTGAATACCGCCGAGGTTGTTCTCCAGCCGGGAGTTCATCTTGCCGACCGTCGACCGCACCTCGGCGTACTTCGGCTGGATGGTCTTGATGAACAGGTAGGTGAACCCGGCGATGATCGGGACCGGAAGCAGCGCGACCAAGGCGAGCTGCCAGTTGATCCAGAACAGCAGGACACCGATCCCGACCACCATCACGGACAGGCGAAACACGGAGTTCATCCCGTCGTTGAGGAACCGCTCCAGCCGGTTCACGTCGTTCGAGAGGATGGACATCATCTCCCCGGTCTGCTTGTCAGAGAAGAACTCCATGTTGAGCCGCTGCATCTTGTCGTAGGTGTCCGTCCGGACGTCGTGTTGGATGTTCTGCGCGAACGCGTTGAACCCCCAGTTCCGGATCCAGTGGAACCCCGCGCCGAAGAGGAACGCCCCGGCCAGCACCGCGATCGTGAACCAGAACTGCTCGGTCTGCGCGGTCGGGAGCCACGCGTCCGGTAGCAACACGAGCGGGATCTGCTCGTTGAACGGGGCCTCGCCGCGGAAGATCGCGTCGAGGGCGATACCGAGCATAAGCGGCGGGAGGAGGTCGAGGAGCCGCGCGAAGACGCTGGCGAGGACACCGACGGAGACCTGCGGGAGGTAGTCGCGACCGTACTCGAGGAACAGGCGTTTCATCGGGTTATCGATCTTGTCCCGTTGTTCCTCGAAGGGGTCGTCTTCTTCCCATTCGACGCTACTCATTACCGTTTCATATCGTATCGCGCCGCAAATAGGTTTCCTTCGAACCGAAATACATCGGCGGAAATCTCCGGTTTCGAAGGCCAACGACCGCGTTTCTGTCGTCGGCTACCCCTGCGAGCACGAGCGGCCCCTCACACCTGCCGGCGTTCGACGGACGGGTCGACGTCGGCGGCGGCG
>NZ_NHPE01000096.1:0-19520 GCF_002252895.1 Halorubrum sp. Eb13
CGGACGGGCTCGACCGACCACGGGACGAACTCGACGTCGCCGTCGACCTCGTCTCCCTCCGGGGCCGCCGCCGGGGTCTCCGCCGCGACGGGCCCGGTCGGGTCGCCCCAGAAGTTACACGACGCGACCGCGGTCTGATCCGACGCGTTCCGAACGCCGAACTCCTCGTTGCCCTCGATGTCGTTCCCGGTGAACTCGTACTCGGGCGTCGAATCGCTGAAGCCGTCGGCGACGCCCGATAGCAGGATCCCGGTCCGGTTGCCGACGATCGCGTTTCCGCTGACGGCTCCGCCGCTGGAGGTGAACTCGATCCCCGGACCGTCGTTGTCCCGGATCGCGTTCCCGACGACGGTGGCGTCGCCGAGGTCCCCCGGCGCGACGAGGCCGATCAGTCGCAGGCCGAACCCGTCGTTGTCGGCGACGGTGTTGTCGACGAACGTCCCCGCGCCGGTGGCGACGCCGGCGCCGTTGTCTCGCACCGTGCTGCGCTTCAGCTCCGTGACGTGCCCCGAGTTGGTGGACACTGCCGCATCCGTGTTTCCGCTCAGCGTGGTCTCCGTTATCGATAGCCGGGTGCCCTCAGTGGTGCCGATACCAATTTTGTTTCCGCTGATGACAGAGTTGCGGACCGTGATCCGCCTCTCCGGCCCGCCGCGGACCCCGACGGCGTTGTCCGTGATGGAGACGTCCGCGAGCGTTATCTCGCCGTCCGCGAACGCGAGGGACGCGCCCGCGGCGAAGTTCGCTATCCGCAGGTCTCTGACGACGGCCCCCTCGTCGCGGCCGAGGTCGAACGCGATACCGATCCCCGAGCCGTCGCCGGAAATCGCGTGTCCGTTCCCGTCCAGCGTGACGCCGGGACCGAGAGTGAGACAGTCGCCCTCCGCGTCGAGGTCGTCGACGAGGACGTACTCGCCCGGTTCGGTCAGCGACGTGCACCGATTGATCTCCGTCGGTTCGGCGGCCGTCGTGGGGGCTCCGGAGAGCCCGATCGCCGCCCCCCCGACCACGAGACCGCCTCTCTGAAGTGCTGTTCGGCGCGATATCTTCTCGTCTGGGCCACCGTCGGTCATGACGGAGTATCGGGGGGTAGCCCGAATTGTTATTAGCTAGCTTATAAAAAAGAGAGATTATAACGATATCTCGGGGGAACGAACGGGACCGCAATCGCGGTACTGCACCGCGCCGATCTCGGGGACGCCGACGTCGGGTCCCTCTCACCGCCCGCCACGTCGCGGATGGCGCCCCGCTCGATGAACTACCCCGGGGAACCGCGACGACAGGCCCGGGGAGGGCGTCGTCTCGCGCCGGTGCCGCGGGCACCTCGTCTCGCGCCGGTCCCACGCGCATCGCGTCGGTCCCGTCGTCCGGTCGGCTCGAACTGAACCGATAGCCGAGGGGAGGACGGCGATACGGGTCGTCGCCGGCGACGGCACCTCCGACAGTTTTGTCAGAAATAATGATTTCCGAATGACTATTACGGTGGAACGGTATGTGTTTAGTGATGATTGAAGGGGTAGAGGGAAGCCAAATCAACGAATCCGCCGAAACCGGGGACGGCCAGCGGTTGACGACGACCGACGTGTTCGACGTTCTCAAGAACGACCGGCGGCGGGCGGTCATGCGGTACCTCCACGAGCACGGCGGATCCGCGGAGCTCTCCGACGTCGCCGAACACGTCGCCGCGCGCGAAAACGACACCGCCGTTCGACAGCTCACCTCGCAGGAGCGGAAGCGCGTTCGCATCGCCCTCTATCAGTGTCACCTCCCGAGGATGGACGCGCTCGGGGTGGTCGACTTCGACAACGACCGCGGGACGGTCGCGCTTCGGGACGCCGCGTCGCAGGTTCAGGTGTACCTGGAGTTGGACCCCGAGGCCGACCGGAACGCGGCCGCGTCGGAGCGGACCGCGTTCCTGCTCGCCGTGGGTATCGCGGCGGTCGTCACGGCCGGAACGCTCGGGCTCGGAGTGCTCTCGGCGGTGCCTCCGGCCGGATGGACGATGGTGAGCGTCCTCGCGCTCGTCGGGATCGCCGGTCGGCAGTGGCGGGCCTGAACGGGGGTTCCGGATCCGCGGTCTTCCCGCCGCGTTAACGGAAGCATACCGGGAGCCGGCGAGCGACGGGACCGGCTCGAGAGCGGGCGTGGACCGAAATCCAGTGTTTACGTCTTTATAACAAAGCGAGGGTCCGGCGAAACGTGGACCATGCCTGATCCCCTTTTCGAGCTCACGAGCTTCCAACGGGATCTCCTCTACGTGATCGCGGGAGCCGAGAGACCGTCGGGACAAGAGATCAAAACGGAGCTACAGACGTCGATGGATGAAATCACCCACGGCCGGCTCTATCCGAACCTCGATACGCTGGTCGAGCGGGGGTACATCGAAAAGGGCGAGAGCGACCGTCGCACGAACTTCTACGAGCTGACGGAGAAGGGGATGGAGGGCCTCCGCGACCGCCGCCAGTGGGAGGGCCGCTACGTGGAGCTGTGATCGGTCGTCGACCGACGTTACCGGCCCCGTCTCGGGGTGAAGCCGCCGCTATCGGTCGCGTAACCGGCGCCCGTACGCGTCGCGGCGGACGAGGAAGAGAGCGGTCAGTCGCCGGCGTCGACGTCGCCGAGAATCGTTCCGAGCAGCTTCCGCTCGGCGGTTCGGAGGTGGCGATTGAACGTCGGTTGGGTGATGTCCATCGCCGTCGCGACCTCCTCGCCGGTGCTCGCTCGCGGCCACTCGAAGTAGCCGCCGAGGTACGCCGTTTCGACCGCTTCCCGCTGTCTGTCGGTTAGCCCGTCGGAGAAGCCGGTCCGAGCGCCGGGACCGTCGCCCCCGGATCGGTCCCGACGGGAGCGGAGCTCGACGCGGTCGTACCGCTCCTCGAGGTGTTCGATTATCCGCCGCACGTCCACTGACCGCGGGAAGGTGGTCGTCAGTTCCACGCCGCCGGCGTCGGCGACCATCCGGCCGATACTCCCCCCGTGTGCGCTCACCCTGTCGGCCGCGGTGGCGCCGTTCACCGACGCCTCCAGGCGCCCGGTCGGTCCGCCGCCCATCTCGCGGATCGACTCCACGGCGCTCACCGACTCCGTCACGTCGGACCGGTCCCCGTCGCTGGTGAGGTACACCAGCGATCGACCGTCTCCCCGCGGGACGGTGCCCTCGACCCGGATCGGCTCCCCGAAGGCGGACGCGATCCGCGACAGGAGCGCGTCGGGGTCGTCGAGGCGCAGCTCCAGCTCCACGAGGGAGCCGGTTCGAAGCGACCGCCTGGTTTCCACGCTGCTGATGGCGTTCGCGACGTTGTCTCCGAGCTCGACGAGCAGGTCGCCGAACTCGTCGTCGAACACCGACCCCCGGTCGGCGTACACGGACAGGACGCCGTAACACAGGTCGTCGTACGAGAGCGGGACGCTGACGACCGAGCGGTATCCGCGCGCGAGCGCTCGCTCCCGCCAGCGCTCGCGCCTGAGCCCGTCCGACACGTCGGACACGCGGACGGGCTCGCCCGTCTCGACGGCTCGGACGCCCGGGAGCCCGGCGGCGTCGGCGGAGCGGTCGCCGCCGTCGGCCCCCGGAAGCGGAGCGTCCTCGCGCCGGAGCGCCTCGAGGAAGCCGTCGGACTCGCCCGCCCGCGCCATCGGGGTCGGATCGCCGCCGGATCGGTACGTCTCCCCGACCCAGACGAACTCGACGGAGTCGGCCTCGACGAGCGTGTCGCAGACGGCTGTCGCGATCTCGTCGAGGGTGTCCGCGTCGACGAGCTCGCCGTTGATCCGCCTGAGGAGGTCGTTGAGCCCGTCGAGACGCTCCAGTCGCTGTCGGTTCCGGGAGAGCTCGGTCTCGCGCTCGACGCTGTCGAGGGCCGCGACGGCGTTGGCGGCCAACAGGCCGACCGGCTCCTCGACGTTCCCCGCCGGCTCCGCGGAGCCGAAGTCGACGCAGAAGAGGCCGTGTCCGTCGAGCGTCGCGTACAGGGTGCGACCGGACGAGTCGTCGGGCTCGGTCGATCGCTCGACCACCCGCCCAGTCGGAGCGACCGCGTCCGCGTCGGTCGACGGGTCACCGCCGGAGGGGTCGTCCCCCGCGGCGTCGGCGACCCGCCGGAAGTGCGGGGAGGCGTCGCCGTCCGTCCGGACCGATCGGGCCGTGTCGATCGTCGTCTCGGCGGCGTCGGACCCGGCGGTGAACGCCTCCCAGACCGGGCTTCCCGGCCCGCACGCGTCGTGGTCGCCGCCGGACGCGGCGGCGGGGACCAGCCTCGCTTCGGTCCGGTCGAACGAGTACGTCACGACGGCGGCGTCGGGCCAGACAGAGGCGATCACGTCGACGATCGTCTCGAAGATCGATTCCCCGTCGTCGGCGCGGAGGAGCCGCCGGGCGGAGCGGCTCAGTTCGCGGAGGGCGCTCTCGTTCCGCCGGGTGTCGGTCACGTCCCTGATGACGCCGACGCGCCCGCGACGGCCGTCGTCGAACTCGACCGAGGAGAACTGCGTCTCGATCGGCAGCAGTTCTCCCGACGCCGTCCTTATCGACGACTCGATCATGCCGATGTCGGAGCCGTCGCCGCGGAGCATCGCGAGGATCTCCTCGGCCTTTTCGAGCGTCTCGCTCCCCGCGACCATCGACGCGTGCGACCCGACGAGCTCCTCGCGGTCGTACCCCGTCATCTCCGTGACCGCCTCGTTGACCGACGTGATGACGAACGCCTCGTTCAGCGTGTACACGCCGTCCTCCAGCGTCTCGAGGATGCGGTTCGACCGCCTGAGGTCGCGGCGCAGCTCGAAGTCCCGGGTGGCGTCGGAGACGAGCACGCCGACGCCGCCGCGGCCCGGGACCGCCCGGAACTGGAGCGTCGTTCCGTCGCCGGTCGTGACCTCCGTCTCGGCGACCCGGTCGTTCCGCTCGGCCGCCTCGACGGCGTCCCGAAGCTCCGGACCGAAGCTCGGGTCCGTCTCGCGCAGGTCGGTGCCGACCGACGCGTCGTCGGAGCCGAGCAGGTCGTCGACCGTCGCGTTCGCGTCGGCGATCGCGTGCGAGCCGTCCGCGTACAGGAATCCGATGTCGGCCGTCGCGAGGAACTGACCGATCGCCGCCCGGTGGTCGGCGTCTCTCAGGTCCATCGACTCACCGTCGCGAATCGGCCTCCACCCCGGCCCGGTTTGAACACGACGACACGAGCGCCCGGGTACACATAAATCTCTCGTCACTTTCACGGAACACTATATTTCTCAGTGACATCAGTTCGAAATATCGACTGAGACGAGAGCCGGACGGGAAACGACGGATGAAAATCCCGGTTACGGAGCTTATATTTTGCCAAATATTCATATGAAGTATCGTGATTGTCACGCTTTCGTACTTATTATCATAATAAAAATGTGGAACAAAAGCCTTAACTGTGTTATGGTGGTGTTTACTGACATGGCACCCGAAGCTCGCGGGAACGTGGCGAACGACGGATGGGGGAAACCGGACCCCGGAGAGTACAGCCGGCGTGTGAACGATGTTACGCTCCCCCCAACCGCGCGGGAGTTCGCGGATCGCTACGCTCGCGTCATCGGGGAGCGGGATCGGTTCCTCTGGAAGTGGATACACAACCTCTTCGATAAGTTCACGTTAACGTCGGTTCCGGGCCGAGAACGGTCGGCCGTGTACGAACACAAGACGCTGTTGACGATGTTCGTGACGGTCCTCGATGACTTGGCCGAAAGCGAGGGGGATCAGGGGACGTTCGCCGTCGGTCGCCGGATTCCGTTCGGCGTCGACGCGACCGAGCGGATAGACGGGACGCCCGACGAGATCGACTACGGCGTCCTCGAATACCTCGCGGATCTGTGGGAGACGATCGACGCGGAGGTCAGGGAGGCGCCGCGGTACGGGGAGTTCGTCGACGTCTTCGAGTACGACCTCCGGCAGACGTTCAACGCGATGGAGTACTCCGGGCTCGTGAACGACAACCCGGCGATGGCGAACCGCGCCGAGACGGAGCGTCACGACGCGTACAACATGACGATGTTCCCGTACGCCTGCGTCGACCTCATGCACTCGCCCTCGTTCGACCGGGCCGAGCTGGGCGCGCTTCGAAGCATCCTCTGTGACCTCCAGCAGATGGCGCGGATCGGGAACTGGATCACCACCTGGGAGCGCGAGCTCGGCGAGGGAGACATCAGCTCCGGCGTCGTCGTCTGCGCGCTCCGTCGCGGCGTAATCGACTACGAAGAAATCGTCGAGGCCGACGAGACCGCCATCGAGGGGCTGGTCGACCGGATCCGGTCGCACGGCATCGAATCGGAGTTCACCCGCGAGTGGGACCTCCGCGACCGGACGGTCCGGAAGCGGACCGCCGAGGTGGAGAGCGTCGACGCGGAGCAGATCGTCGACGGTATCGAGTCGGTGATGAACCACCACCTCGCGAGCGAGGGATACAAGTAACGTCGGCGGGGCAGACCGGCGCCGTCAGCCCTCAGGGGAATCGATCGGCGCCGTCAGTCCTCGGCAACGGCCTCTTCTCCCGTGTCCACCGCGGCGGCATCCGCCGACTCCGAGAGGCGTTCGGCGGCCCGGTCGCGGTCCTCCGGGTACCCCACGTCGACGCGCCACCCGTCGAGGCGGAGCGCGTCGATGGTGCGGCCGGACTGGATGAGGAGGTCGATGGCGTCCGGCAGCTCGAACTCGCCGCGGTCGGAGGGTTGGACGAGGTGACACGCGTGGAAGATCGCGTCGGTGAACGTGTAGAAGCCGGTCATCACGAGGTTACTCGGGGGATCGTCTGGCTTCTCGACGACCTCGACGACCTCACCGTACTCGTTGGTGTCGAGCACCCCGTACCGGCTCGCCTCCTCGTACGGGACCTCTTCGACGAGGAAGGCGGCGTCCGCGCGCTCCTCCCGCTGTCTGTTGACCACGTCGGCGAGGTTCCCCCGGAAGACGTTGTCGCCGAGCATCAGCATGAAGTCGTCGTCGACGTGGGGCTCCGCCTGGAGGATGGCGTGCGCGAGGCCCAGCTGCTCCCGCTGGTGGGCGTACGTGATCGGGACGCCCTCGTAGGCGTCGCCGTAGCGGTCGATGATCTGCTCTTTCTTGTAGCCGACGACGACGACGAATTCGGTCGCGCCGCAGTCGATGAGGTTGTCGAAGACGTCCTCGATGAGGGGCGTCCCGTCGACCTCCACGAGCACCTTCGGCTTGTCGTCCGTGAGCGGGCGGAGACGCGTTCCCTTGCCGGCGGCGAGCACGACTGCTTGCATACGTGTAGCGTCCGATCGACCGAGCAAGAGTATACGCCGGATAACCGGCGAACGAACGGGGCAGACGCCGGCGGTTCGGCGGACGATCGGCCGAGACGCCGACGGCCGCGGTCGGGAGCAGGCGCGGACGGCCGGAGTCGGGTGAGGCGCCGACGGAGATATCGCTCCTATCGGCTCGGCGCTCGGCGGCGCGGTAACTGGCCATTGCCGTCGATGAGCGGGCGGATATGAGACGAATAACGATGTAGGGTGTTAGATTAGTTGACAGTATGAGCGGAACAGGGAACGACGACGGGCGGACCGACGGCGGGGTGACGCGACCGAGCGCGGAGCCCCCCGACCGGGGTCCGACGCTCGAGGGAACGGTCGTGCGGTACGACGACAAGCCGGACGAGTGCACCCTCCACCCGTCGGAGCCGACCGAGCGGGAGTGCACGACCGCGTGGATCACCGCCAAAGAGGGGAGCTACGTCTCCGCTGTCGCGTGGCGGTGAGCGGTCGGGACCGAGTCCGATCGGGCGGGCGGCAGGAGGCGACTCAGCGGTCGATGTCGGGTCGCCAGTCGTTCGGCAGTCGCTCGCGGTCGCCGTCGAGGCGGGCGATGAACGGTTCGATCCGCGAGAACGCCGAGCCGGCGACGACGGTCCCAGCTTCGCGGTCCCACCGGACGACGTCGTGCTCCGCGAGCTTCGGCAGGTGGTTGTGGTTCAGCGACATCTCCACGGGCTCGGGTATCGACCCGTCGACGGTCTCCTCGACGGGGACCGGTTCGTCGCCCACGTCGTCGGCCACGCGGTCGTAAATCGTCAGCAGCACCGCTCGTCGATGCGCGTTCGAGAGGAGCGTCAGGCACGTG
Organism: Halorubrum sp. Eb13; assembly: GCF_002252895.1. Taxonomy (NCBI): domain Archaea; kingdom Methanobacteriati; phylum Methanobacteriota; class Halobacteria; order Halobacteriales; family Haloferacaceae; genus Halorubrum; species Halorubrum sp. Eb13. The sequence continues at coordinate 8,102 of NZ_NHPE01000096.1, forward strand.
TCGGCGGTCAGCTCTTCGTCGGCGTTCCGGGGGCCCGTCACGCCGCTCACCTCTCCTCGTCGGCGCTGTCCGCCGGGAGAGCGTCTTCGCCGGCGCGGATACCCGTTATCGTCCGCGAAATGTGAGCTATCATACCAGACGAAACGGGAGTTTCGCCCATTAGTAACCACCACGTATCGGTTCGAAGCGGGACACCGAGCGCCGGTTGTCACTGCTTAACAATATCGTTACTCCGCTTACCTGAGAGATCATGAGCGCGCGGTTCCCCGCGGTCAGACGAAACGAGGGGTCATCGGCGCCGATACGGAGACCGAGACGGTCCGGGAGGTGGCTACCGTGACGGAGTTCACCGAGATCAGGAACGGGCGGATCGTCACGCCGTCGGGCGTCATCGAGGGCGGTCGCGTCGTCGTGGCCGGCGAGCGCATCGTCCGGATAGACCGGTCCGAGGGCGACGCGTCGGGCGGCGGGACGAGCGTCGACGCCGCCGGTCGGGTCGTCATGCCGGGGCTGATCGACCTCCACGGAGACGACATCGAGGGGCAGTTCGCGCCGCGGTCCGGCGCCGAGACGGACCCGACGGCCGCGCTCGCCACGACCGACCGCATGAACGTTCTCCACGGGGTGACGACGAAGTTCCACGCCCTCGCGTTCGAGGAGGCGCCCGACGACGGGCGGAGCCTCGAGAACGCGGCCCGCCTCGCCCGGACCGTCGACCGCGGGGCGGACACGCTCGGGGACAACCGCGTGCACGCGCGCTGCGAGCTCGCCGACGCGAGCGCCGCCGCGGTCGAGGAGCTGATCGCGGAGGTCGACGTCGACCTCGTGTCGGTGATGCACCACGCCCCCGGGGACGGCCAGTACGACGCCGAGTCGTTCGAGCGGCACTACGTCGAGGACCGGAACTGGCCGGTCGACGCCGCCGCGGCCGCCGCGGAGGAGCGAAGCGGGATGGATGCCGCGAGCCGGGACCGTCGGATCGCTCGGATCGTCGAGCTCGCTCGGCGCGTCGGCGCCCCGCTCGCGTCCCACGACGACGAGTGCCGGGCGGACGTCGAGACGATGGCGGACCACGGGACGGCGATCAGCGAGTACCCGCTCACGATCGACGCGGCCCGTCGCGCGAAGGACCTCGGCCTGGCGACCGTGATGGGCGCGCCGAACCTCGTGCGCGGCGGGAGCCTCTGGGACAACCTGAGCGCCCGCGACGCGATCGAAGCGGGAGTCCTCGACGCCCTCTGTTCCGACTACCACCCGGCGTCGCTGCTCGCGGCGCCGTTCGTCGAGACCGGCGAGCCGCTGTCCGCTCGGGTCAACCGGGTCACGCGGAACCCGGCCGACGTCGCCGGGCTGCCGGACAGGGGACGGATCGAGGTCGGCGCCCGCGCGGACCTCATCGTCGTCGACCCGTCGCCGACCCCGACCGTCGAGCGCGCGATGGTCGCGGGGTCGGAGGCGATTCGAACCGGCGAGGCGACGGCGACCGAAACCCCGCCTCGGCCGGTCGGGCGCTGACCGGTCCGCCCGGCCCGACCGCGAGCGAGCGCGGGCCGGTCGACGGTCACACGTGTCGGATTAACAAGGTATGAACGCGCGTCCGCGTTCGGTCGGTGCCGCTATCCTGCGTATAGTAAAATGACCGCCTTCCCCTCCGAGAGGTATGACAGAACCCGAGACGGCGACCGACGTCAACCGCCGGTGCGGCCGGTGCGGGTCGGCCGTGAGTCGGAGATTCGTGCGCGTGTTCGGGATCGGCGACAGCGTCCACGGCTGTCTCGACTGCCTCCCGCGGAAGCGGCTCTCGAACGGCGAAGCCGCGCGACGAGAGGACGCGGACCGCGAACGCTCGTTCCGAGCGCCGTAGGCGGCCCCCGGGCGCGTGTCTCGGGGAGTCGTCGTCTCGGAGCGTCGCCGAGTCACCGGTCGCGACGGACGATCTCGCCGGGTTCCGTGTGCGCGTCCGCCGAGAGCGTCACCCCGGCGTTGATACCCGTCTGAATGCCGGTCTTCACGCGGGGGCCGAGCACCGCGCCGAACTTCCTGCGCCCGGTCGAGACGCGCTCTCCCTTCACCGTCGCGTCGACCGGCTCCCCGTCGTGTCGCAGGTTCGCGACGTTCGTCCCGGCGCCGAGGTTCACCGACGGCCCGAGGACGCTGTCGCCGACGTACGAGAGGTGGCCGACCGTCGCGTCCGCCATCAGGACGCTGTTTTTGATCTCCACCGCGTGGCCGACGTGCGCCCCTTCGCCGACGAGCGTCGCGCCGCGGACGTACGCGTTCGGTCCGACGGAGCAGCCGGACCGGAGCAGGGCCGGTCCCTCGACGACGACCCCGGGACCGACCGTCGCGCCCGCCTCGACGACCACGTCGCCCCGTATCGTGGCGTTCGCGTGGACGTCGCCCCGTACCGTCGCGTCCGAACCGGCGGTGTCACCGTCTTCCCGCCCCGCCGACCCGCCGTCGTCACGTCGCTCCGACCCGTCGTCGTCCCGCCCCGCCGACCCACCGTCGTCACGCCCATCCGACCCGCCGCCGGGGAGTCGCCGCTCGTTGGCCTCCAGCAGCTCCCACGGTCGACCGACGTCCATCCACTCCGCTAACACCGCGTAGCCGAGCTCCTCGCGGGCCATCACCCGAGCCAGCACGTCGGTGAGCTCGCGTTCACCCCGTTCGCTCTCCGGCACGTCGAGCATGTCGACCGTCTCGGCCGGGAACGAGTACGCGCCCGCGTTGACGAGGTCCGTCGCCGGGTCGCTCGGCTTCTCCCGGACCGCCGTCACCGCGTCGCCGTCGACGGTCAACACGCCGTACTGGGTGGGGTCGTCGACGCGGAACGCGCCGATCCGCGGCGGCGACTCGAACAGCCGGCGCAGGTCCGCGCCGCGGTACAGCGAGTCCCCGTTCAGCACGGCGAACTCGTCGTCCAGGTGGTCGGCGGCCGCCGCCAGCGCGTCCGCGGTGCCGCGCTGCGACTCCTGAACCGCGTACCGGACCGGGACCCCTCGATGGCTCTCACCGAAGTGCCGTCGGATCCGGTCGGCGCCGTAGCCGACGGTCACCACGAGCTCGTCGGCGCCGGCCTCGACGGCGGCGTCGGCGACGTGTTCGACGAGCGGCGCGTCGGCCACCGGCAGCATCGGCTTCGGCGTCGACTCCGTCAGCGGACCCATCCGCGTCCCCCGTCCCGCGGCGAGGATGACTGCGTGCATGGGTCGTCGATACCGCGGACGGAGAGTTTAGTATGCGGCTGCTACCTCGAGGCGATCGCCGCGTGGAGCGTCGGTACGGCCCTCGTCCCGCGAGAAACCGCCGGCCGGAGGTCTCCGCTCGTCGACGGGCGTGCGCCGACAGAGCCGGTATTATAAAGAAACCGGGGCGGGGGCCGTACCGCAACTGACGCGGGTGTCCGGGGTCATGGGACAGTCGACTTCAGCCGCGGTACGTACGGTACGTGTTCAGTGCGGATATTTACTATACATGCCATATTCGGAGTACGCTCTAATTACCGAAGACGACCGTGACATACAACTGGAGTGCGCCGGCTTTTAGAACGATCCAAACGCCACCCGTGTCCGGTCGCGACATCGGACTCGCGCCTCGGCTCCGACGGCGGACTCGGAGACGAGCGGCACCGCCGGTAGCTGATCGGTCCCGCGGATTCGCCGCGCTCAGGGCCATCGACGCGGAATCGATACTGTTTATAGACACGACGGCATCCTGTAACTAAGGGCCCAATGCACACGATGTCCCACGCCAATAACGACCGTGCGTCCGCCGGAAATGACACGACGATCGTCGAGCGTGTCGCGACCGCGGCCGACACGTCGACGACGGTGACGATCGTCCGGGCGGTAGCCGAGGCTGAGTCGGTTACTCCGGGTGAGCTACCGGTACTGGCCGACGTAATCGACCCCGAATCGCTCGAAGGTCTCTTCGACTCGGACCCCGCCGTCGGACGGTCCGGCGTACGGCTCTCCTTCGAATACTGCGGCTACGTAGTGGAAGTCACCGACGAACTCGTCACGCTCCGGAAGTAGCGTTCGGGAAGACGCTTCCGAGGCCGAGAGAGGCTTCGCCTCGGAAGCCGGTGCCGGCGTCCGCGACGCGCCTCGGTTCGGTGTCACCGCGCCCTTGTCTTTACGTTCCGGCGAGCCAGGACGCCCTGATCGGCAGTACCGACCGCCGGTTCCGAGACGGAGCGAACCGTTCCCGTTCGGACCGCGTTCGGCCGGGATTCCCGGCGGCACGCGTCCGATCGGAACGGGCGTCGTCGGTAGGTTGCCCATTACTTACCACGTTTCGCGTGAACGGCCGGCAGTGAGTCACACTGCCACGGCCGCCGTCGAGACGTCCGACGGGCCTCGACCGGCCATCCAGCTCCACACGGTCAGATCGATCGATGCGCCGCTGCCCGAACTGATCCGATACGTGGCGGACGCCGGCTACCAGGGCGTGAGTTCGCGGGAGCGTTCCTCGATGCGGACCCCCGGGCCGTCGAGCGCGCTCTCACCGAGACCGGCGTGGTCCCGGTCGCCGCCCACGTGGACCTGTCCCGCCTCGATGACGACCTCGAACCGATCGTGGACCGGTGTCGGATCGTCGGCTGTGACCGCGTGATCGTTCCGCATCTGGGGTCGCACCTGTTTCGGACGACGGCCACCGTCGACGCCCTCGCGTCGAGGCTCGACGGCCTCGCCGAGCGGCTCGACTCTCACGGCATCGAGCTCGGCTACCACACCTCGCGGGAGCCGTTCCTCCCGCCGCTGGACCGGTTCGGGCTCGGAACGGTCTCGTCGATACCCCTCCCCGCGTTCGTCTGGAAGTCCGTCGCCGACGCCGCCGATCGGTGGCTCTTGAGGGGGAATCGGCAGCTCGATCGGACCGCGTTCAGCCAGCTCGCCTATCAGACCGATACGATGACGTTCGAGATCGACGTCGGCTGGGTCGCCGCGGGGGGGGGGTACGACCCCGTCGAAGCGATCGAGAGCCTTGGCGATCGGCTGTCGCTGGTGCACCTCGCTGACGTTCGACAGACTCGTGTATTTCCGACCGCGTTCCGGTCGGTCCCGCCGGGAGAGGGACTCATCGATCCCGACGAGATATTGGCCGCGGTCGACCGTTCGAACGCCGACTGGGTTATCTTCGAAGACGAAGACCCCGAAGACCCCGAGGCGGCGATCTGGAAGGGGATCGCGACGCTGTGCGGTCGGCCGGTTTGAACGCGGCGACGCCGCCCTCCGCGGGCTTTCTCACCGGTGAACCGCCGTCCGCCCGCCGATCCGTACCCATCTGATGAGGAGCCGGGGACCGGGGAAGCCGTCGTGCGTCCACAGGACCAGCCCGAAAATCAGCGATCCGATCTGGAGGGCTATGACCGGCGTCAGCTCGAGCGTCGCGAGCACGCTAACGTACTCGCTGAGTAGGGTGTACACCCCGTCGAAGAAAGAGACCGTCATCCGATCGGCCGGTCGGGGGCTCCCCGCGAACGGCCACAGCGCCGGCGTGAGATCGAACGCGCCGTGTGCGAGCGACACGGGAAGCACGTCGCCGGCGATATGGAACAGGTGACCGACGCCGTACGCGGCGCCGACGGAACCATGACCGCGGCGGTCCGCGATCAGGTAGATAGCCGCCGCCAGGGGAACCGCGACGAACGCGGAGTGCGCCAGCGCGTACCCGCTCTCGAAGACCCCGAACTGCCACGCCAGCGGCTTGTCGATGAGGTCGGGGATCACGGACCCGACCGCGAGCGCGACCGTCGGCGCGTCGAGCGGTCCCCTCTGCCAGCGCAGGTGGACGTAGATCGAGTAGAAGACGTACGCGAAGAGCACGTGTTCCCAAGGCCACATGCTCAGCGTCCGTTCTCCGTCGGGAGTAGCGGTCGGATCCGTCGTCGAACGGACGCCGAGCTCGCGATCGATACCGGGATAATTCGGCGAGTCCGCCGAGCTGGCCCGCGTCGTACATCGCTTCGAGCGGGTTGTTGTCGATCTCCAAGGGGAGGTGTGTCCGCCCGCGCCGGCGCGCTGACTCCCAGCTCGCGAACATCAGTTCGGTCCCGCGGAGGACCCGCCGGCCCGAGATGATCGGCTCCTCGCCGGCGTCGAGGCTGGCGACGAGGTGTTCGATCGCGCGCTCGTAGTGCGTCTGGGGGGCCGGCGGCCAGAGTCGGGGCCCGGGAGGTATCCGGTCGCTTTCCGCAGCGCCGCGCGCGGGAGACTCGGGCTCGGCCCGTAGACGGTTTCGTCCGTGTCGATCGCCGTCCATCCGCCGTCGGTCCGAACCCGGAGGGTCTTCCCGTCTTCGCTTTGGATCTCGATGACGCCGTCCTCGCCGACGATCTGAAGGTAAGGCCCGACGACGGTGTCCCCGCCCTCGGCGGTCGAGGCAAATCCGATCGTCCCGTCCGCGTATCGCCAGTGGGCGATGGCGCGCGTCTCATTGAGCGTTCCGAACCACCGGTTCTCGTGTGAGCAATCGACCGCGGCGAGGACATTCCGCACGGGCGCCGTCGACGAAGTGGTCGCAGAGATCGAAGAGATGCGCTCCCGCGTCGAAGAGGTTCACCTCCGACCATTCGAGTCGTTTCAGCTCTCCCGATCCGTCCCGAGTCGAGCATCGACTTCGCTCTGCGGACGGGCTCGGAGAGCCGTCGCTGGTGGTCGATCGTGAGCTGAACCCCCTCGCGTTCACACACCGACGCCATGCGCTTGCAGTCGCCCCACGTCGTCGCCATCGGTTTCTCGCAGTGGACCGCCTGCATCGACGGCGCCTCCGCGCTGTCGACGACCAAGTCGGCGTGGATCGCGGGCGGAACGCAGACGCTGACGATGTCGGGCTCCGCCTCCTCGAGCATCGCCTCGTGGTCCTCGTACACGCCGTCGATGTCGTTGTGAACGGCGAACGCCTCGGCGTTCTCCCGAACGATGTCGGCACAAGCGACGATCGTGCAGTCGTCGAGTCGCTGGTAGCCCGAGGCGTGACGGTACGCCATCGCGAATCCCTCCCGATCGCGCGTCTCCGGATCCGCCCCGGTTCCGATTACTGCAACTTGGTGGCTCACTGTCGAGAGTACCGATTGATCGCTCAAGAGTATACGTCTGCTAACTGGCGGAGAAGGGCGTATGAAGCGCGTCTCCGTCCATGCGGCTGGCGGTCCCCCGGCGACGAGACCGGCAGCGGCGTCCGCAAAGGAACGCGGCTTCGACCGTGAAACGAACGCGAGCGCCAGTGAGGGAGTGCATAACAAAAGCTCTGTCAGACTCCTCTCACGGCATGTTCCACTGGCGAGTCCGCGGGCGGATCCGGACCGGGAAACGCGACACGGAGGGACAAGTATGAGACGCGGTAGATCCCGAACGGACCGATGTCGATGTTCTCACTGCGATCGAACTGAGCCCGGTCCGGACGGCGGAAGGGGGAAGTGATGGCGTTCGCGGCCCTCGGAGATCTCCTGCTACCGGTCGGCGCGCGGTTCGACGCCTCGGACGACGAGCCGCCGATCGACGACAGCCGCGATTTCGGTTCCGAGACGGACGCTTCCGACCGGACCGGTACCGGAGACCGGGAGGTCGGTGCGGTCGGGAACGGCGCGATCGCAGTCGACCGCACGGAGGCGGTTCGCCGATGACTGAAGTCGCGTTCGTCCTCGGAACCAGGCCCGAGATCATCAAGCTCTCACCGGTGATTCGCAGCTGCGACCGGCACGGCGTGGACCACGCTGTGATTCACACGGGACAGCACTACTCGGAGCGGCTCGACAGCGTGTTTTTCGACCGTCTCGGCTTGGCGGAGCCCGAGGTCAACCTCGGTGTCGGTTCGGGTCCGCACGGCGAGCAGACCGGAGAGATGCTGCGCGGCGTCGAGCGAGTCATCACGGACGTCGACCCCGACATCGTCGTCGTACAGGGCGATACGAACAGCGCGCTCGCGGGCGCCCTCGCCGCCAGCAAAATGGATCCCGAAATCGCCCACGTCGAGGCCGGACTCAGGAGCTTCGACCGATCGATGCCGGAGGAGACGAACCGAGTGATAGTCGACCACGTCGCCGATCACCTGTTCGCACCGACGGAGAAGAGCGAGAAGTACCTCGTTCGCGAGGGCGTCCCGGAACACCGGATCTCCGTGACCGGAAACACGGTCGTCGACGCCCTCGAACGGATCCGCGACGTCGCGCGACGGGAGGCCACGGTGCTCGACGACCTCGGGCTCGCGACGGGGGGGTACCTCCTCATGACCGCACACAGACAGGAGAACGTCGACGACCCCGACCGGTTCCGGTCGCTCCTCGACGGCGCCGCCGGCGCCGGGCGAGACCACGGACTGGAGGTCGTGTACCCGATCCATCCCCGGGCTCGCGGCAAGATAGAGGAGTTCGGGCTCGACGTTCCGGCCCCCGTTCGGACGGTCGACCCGCAGGATTACCTGGACTTCGTCCGACTGCTCTCCGCGTCGGCGGCCGTGCTCACCGACTCGGGGGGCGTCCAGGAAGAGGCGTGCGTCCTCGGGGTTCCGTGCGTGACGATGCGGGACAACACGGAGCGGCCGGAGACGATAGACGCCGGAGCGAACCGACTCAGTTCGTGCGACCCGGACCGCATCCGGCGCGCGGTGACCGAGGCGCTCGACACGGACGGCGCGTGGGAGAACCCGTACGGCGACGGCGAGGCTGCGGCGCGGATACTCCGCGCCCTTCCGGTGAGCGCGGAGATCGACGAGGTGGTTCGGTGAGCCGGGTCTGCGTTCACGGCTTGGGATACATCGGGCTGCCGACGGCCGCGGTGCTCGCGAACAGCGGCCACGAGGTGGCCGGCTACGACACCGATCGGGCGGTGCGTGACAGCGTCCGGAACGCGGACGTACAGATCGACGAACCGGGCCTCGACGAGCTCCTCAGACAGGCGGTCGAGTCGGGGCGATTGACCGCCGCGGACGAGATCGCGGAAGCCCGGTACCACCTCATCTGCGTCCCGACGCCGTTCGACGAGGAGACGCGCCGACCGGGACTCGAATACGTCGACGCGGCCACGGAGGCGGTCGCTGAGGTGCTCCGCGAGGGCGACACCGTGATCCTGGAGTCGACGGTTCCGCCGGGGACGACCGAGGAGCGAGTGCGGCCCGTCCTCGAGGAGTCGGGACTCGAGGCCGGGACCGATTTCGGACTCGCGCACTGTCCCGAGACGGTTCTCCCGGGGAACATCCTCGCGGAGCTCCGCGAGAACGACCGTATCGTCGGCGGTATCGGTCCGGAGTCGACCGAGCCCGCCGTCGAGCTGTACGACTCCTTCGTCGACGGGGCGATTCGGACGGCTGAGGACCCGACGACGGCGGAGTTCGTCAAGCTCATACAGAACACGTTCCGGGACGTGAACATCGCCTTCGCGAACGAGACGGCACGTATCGCGCACGACTACGACGTCGACACCCGAGAAGCGATCGACCTCGCGAACGGACATCCGCGGGTCGATCTGCTCAGTCCCGGCCCCGGCGTCGGTGGACACTGTCTCCCCATCGACCCGTGGTTCCTGGGAGTGGGATCAGACTCGCTGGATCTGGTCCCGACCGCAAGGAGAGTCAACGACGGTATGAGCACCTTCGTCATCGAGCTTCTCCGAGAGCTCCTCGGCGACCTCGACGGGGCGAAGATCGCCGTGCTCGGGGCCGCGTACAAGGGGAACGTCGACGACACGCGAAAGAGCCCCGGACTGGCGCTCGCGAGGGAGTTACGCGAAGGGCCGAAGACCCCGCTAGCCGCGGCCGACGGCGAGCGCCCGGACGGCCCGCGCGTCGTCGTTCACGACCCGCACGTCGAGGACCCGTCGATCGAGCTGACGGACTTCGACACCGCCGTCTCGGGAGCGGACGCGCTCGTGATCACGGCCGACCACGACGAGTTCGAGACCCTCGATCCGCGTGCGCTCCGCGAGCGGATGTTGACGCCGAACGTGGTCGATACGAAACAGATACTGCGATTACGGCGGTGGCGCGACGCCGGGTTCTCCGCCCGTCGCATCTGAGCCACCGTCCGGTCCCGGTCGCGAGTTCGTGTGGGCGCGTCTGCCGTACGGTCGATCCCGGTCGCGAGCCAGTCTCGTGCGCTCGCCCGTGCGGTCTGATCGCGGTGACGGTGCGTCCGTCCCCTCCGGGGGACCGAGACCCTCACCGAGTCGGAACGGTGTGCCTGACCGACGAGGTGTGCCATCGACTCCGTCTCGATCGCGTCGCGGAGCCGCTCGTCGATCCGTTCCGGTCGCCTATCCCATCCGTCCACGGCGGTCGTGCCGGCGTGCCACGGCGGTCGTCGGCCGTGTCCGGTGCCATGTGCCCAAATAGACGAAACGGTTGAAGGGGTATTGCGCTTCTGTCGACGTGTGTGGCATGTCAATCGAGTCGGTACTACTCACGTAGTACCACGCCGAGTAGTACCACACTGGCTCCGCCTCGCGGCGATCAGTCGTCGACGTTCGTCGACGCCAGATACGGTGAACAGACCTGCCGAACCCCCAACTCGAAGCCGATCTGGGGTTCCCACCCCGTAGCCTCGCGGATCTTCGAACAGTCCGCGCAGGTGTGGCTCACGTACACGTCCTCCGGGAATCGGGTTCTCGACGTAAACCGGCTCGACGTCCGTCCCCAACACGTCGTTGATCCGGTCGACGACCGTGTTGAACGAGTACGCCTCCCCGATCCCGAGGTTGTACACGCCGTCGAGTCCGTGCGTGCCGGCGTCGATCAGTCCGCGGACGATATCGTCGACGTGAGTGAAATCGCGCGTTTGCGTTCCGTGCCCGTACAGCTCCGACAACCGACCGTGGGCGACGTCGTCGGCGAACTGGGCGATCATGTTGGCGTACTCCCCTTTGTGCCCCTCGGCACCGCGGTACCCCTGATACACGGAGAAGAAGCGCATCCCGGCCATCGACATCCCGTAGTGGTTCGAGAAGTACTCGCCGTACCGCTCTCTGGACAGTTTCGAGGCCTCGTACGCGGTATTAACGGTGACCGGCATCTCCTCGGGACACGGCTCCGTCTGGCTCCCGTAGATGACGACGTCGACGCGTAGACCACCGTGTCACAGCCGCTCTGACGCGCCTGTTCGGCGACGTTCACGAAGCCGTCGACGTTGACCGCCGCCCCGCGACTGGGTCGTCCTCGTGCATCGCGTACGAGGAGCGGGCGGCGAGGTGGAACACGACGTCGACGTCGGTCGGCAGGTAGTCGTCGAGCACGGCGTGTTCCTCGTATCGGACGTCGCTGTCGAGATTCGCCGGCGTGCCGAGGTAGCCGTTGTCGAGGGCGATGACTTCGTTTTCCGTCGCCAGAGCGTTCGCCAGGTTCGATCGGATGAACCCGGCACCACCGGTGACAAGCACGCGCTCGTTCTGCATGGCGAGTCGTACCCCCCCCCCCCCGCGTTCAG
>NZ_NHPE01000075.1:0-6638 GCF_002252895.1 Halorubrum sp. Eb13
GAGCGCCGGACGGCGGAAGCAGACGGAGCGCCGGACGGCGGAAGCGACGCCGCCGGCTACGGGAACGGGTGGTACGTCCGATCCAGGTCGGGCTCGAACCCCATCGACCGGGGCACGTCGCGGGCGCGGTCGCCGAAGAAGGGCTCGCCGGTGAACAGGGGCTGCGCGCCCGGGACCAGCACCCGGACCGCCTCGAACCCCATCCCGGCGAGGTCCCGCGTCGTGATCCGGGCGACGTACGGTTCCGGTCCAGCCGTCTCGACGCGGTCGACGACGGCCTCTAGCTCCGGGGTCCCGGAGAGCTCCGGTTCGCCGAGCGCGTCGGCGGAGACGCTCGCGTCCGGGTCGAAGAACGCCCGCGTCTCCGCCGGGAAGTCGGCGTGGTGTCCGATCGCGGCGCCCTCCTCCGCGGCCGCCTCCGGTCCCATCGACCGGAGCTCCGTCCAGTTCTGGAGCGCCTCGGCGAGCGCGCTCCGGGCCGCGGCGACCGGGTCGAGGTCGGCGCCAGATCCGGCCGCGAACCGGGGCCAGTCGCCGTCGCGGTGGACCCCGACGGCGACGACGGGCACGTCGACGTCGGTCGTCACGAGCAGCGGCGTCACCGCGAGCGACTCGGCCCGCGCGCGCTTCTCCAGCTCGGCGAACGTCGCGTCCTCGACCTCCAGCCCGAGCGGCTCCGTCGTCGAGTACCAGCTCGTCATCGTCGCGTCGCGCTCGATCGCCTCGTACAGCCCAGACAGCGCGGCCTCCGGGCCGGAGTTCCCCAGGCCGAGCCCGGTCGTGATCGCGGGCCGGTACCGGCGCTCCGGCGGCGGGAACTGCACGAACTCCGCCGGGAGGCTCGCTGGCTCGCCGGTCGCGAGGGCCTCGCCGGTCACCCACGCGAGGGCGTCGTCGCGGTCGTACGGCTCGGCGTCGTCGGGACGGACGAACGCGTCCGGCGGCACCGGGTTCGGGACGTTCGCTGCCGGCGCGCGCGTGAACGCCGACTCGCGGTAGACGCCCGCCGCGTACCGCTCTAACCCCTCGCCGAGCGCCTTCATGAACGCCGCGTCCCAGCCGGCGTCGACGCCGCCGCCGAACTCGGCGGCCCGCGCGTCGGAGAACGGCGTCGTGTCGGCGACGCGCGCGACGTAGTACGGCACCGGGAACGACTCACGCTCGCCCACCTCCGAGAGCGCGCCGATCCGAGGGTCGACCGCCCGCTCGGCGCGGTCGATCGAGTCGTCGAGGGCGCGGTCCGCGTGCTCCCGCGGGAGCACGTCGCCGGGGGCGTCGCCGCAGTCGCAGCCGGGGGCCGGGAGGAGCGTCCGCTCCGGGCCCGGCACCTCGACGACCGTGTCGGCGACCGGGTCGCCGGCGAGCAGCCGGATGACGCGGCGCCCGGCCAGCGCGCCGGCGTAGCGCACCGCCGACCGGCGGCCCTGGGTGGCGTCCGCCGGCTCCGCGCCGCCGCTCGCGACCCTGGCTCGGAGGCAGTCGTAGCAGGCCTCGCCGAAGACGGTCACCGCGGCGTCGACGTCGGCGAGCGGGACGCCGCCGACGCCGCCGACCTCGATCCCGACCCATCGGTCGAGGGCGTCGTTCGCGGCCGCGAACGCGTCCGACCCGGCGGTGTCGACCACGACCGCGAGGTCGAAGCCGTCCAGCAGCCCCGGCTCGACCGGCATCACGTTCACGTCGACGTCGCCGAGCGCGGTCGCGACGGCGTCGACCGCGGGCCCCTCGCCGACAAGTCCGATGTCCATGTCCCGGTCGACGCGAAGGAGCGAAAAAAAGCCGCGGGTAGGAGCGTCGCGGGCGGAGACGGTGTCCCGGTTACGCCATCAGGTCGCTCGCGACCGCCGCGAGCTCGTCGGCGTCGACGCCGTGGAGCCGCTCGTCGCCGAGCTTGAGCCGGAGGCGGGGTCGACCGACGTCGATCGGGACCTTCTCGGTGTCGATGATACCGAGGTCCTCCAGTCGGGTCTTCGTCCGGGAGAACGTCGCCTTCGAGGCGATCCCGACGTCCTCGCCCCACTTCGAGATGTCGTAGAGGAGGACGTCGTTCTTCGCGGCGACGAGCAGCGAGACGGTCACCTCGTCGAGCGCGGCGTCCGCCGACTCCATCGACGCGAGGACGGCGTCGAAGTCGTCGCGGGTGGCCTCGCCGATCTCGGCGGCCATCGTCTCGCGGACGCGGCTGAGCGCCGGGGTCCGGAGCCCGTACGTCTCGGCCGCCTCGAAGGCGTCGCGGTGCGTCGCGAACACCTCGTCGACGAAGTCGTCCTCCTCGGTCGAGAGCGCGGCGACGTGCTCGCCGGCGCTCACGAGGACCACGACTCGCGACGGGGAGACGAACAGCGCGTTGTCGACGTCGGCGGAGAGCACGCGGAGCCCGAGCGACCCGTCGGCGACGAGGTCGGCTGCCTTCGACGCGACGAGGAAGTCGTCCGTCACCGCCTTCAGCGTGCGTTCGTCCGCCAGCATCGACAGGGTCGGTAAGTCGTCTCGGCCGGTCGCCGCCTCGACGAGCGATACGATCGTCTCCGCGGACGGGTCGACGACGAGGAGCTCGTCGTCGTCGCCGGCGAACGCCGTGTCGAGGACGTTCTCGACGTCCGTCTCCAGTAAATTCGACACCATCTATCTTCCCGGATAAAAGCCAGATATCTATTTAATATTAACGGGATTGGAGGAGTGAACAACGGGTTTTCAGCCGCCAAAACGGCCGAAAACGGCGGATTCAGCGATCTGGCTCGGAATCGGGCGGCGGAACGGGTCGCCGCGGGCGCGGGCGAAACGGCGAGCGGGTCGCGGGTCCGGCCGAGCGAGAGACCCGAGAGCGGCGGAGCGGGGATCGCGGGCCCCGCGGAGCGAGGATCGCGGGCGCGGCGGAGCGGGAATCGCGGGTCCGACGGAGTGGGGGGCGGAGACGCCGTCCCGGGAGCCGCGAAAGCGACGCCGCGACGGAAGGATTAATGCGCGATCGCACCGGCATTCGTACATGGACAACGAGCACGTCCGAGAGGTCGATCCGGCGGTCGCCGACGCGCTGGCCGGCGAGCGCGACAGACAGGAACAGACGCTCGCGATGATCGCCAGCGAGAACCACGTCAGCGAGGCGGTGCTTGAGGCGCAGGGGAGCGTCCTCACGAACAAGTACGCCGAGGGGTACCCCGGTGAGCGCTACTACGCCGGCTGCGAGTACGCCGACGAGGTCGAGGAGCTCGCGATCGAGCGCGCGAAGGAGTTGTGGGGCGCCGAGCACGTCAACGTCCAGCCCCATTCCGGGACGCAGGCGAACCAGGCGGTGTACTACGCGACGCTCGACCCGGGCGACAAGATCCTCTCGCTGGAGCTGAGCCACGGCGGTCACCTCTCGCACGGTCACCCCGCGAACTTCACCGGGCAGATGTACGAGGTCGAGCAGTACGAGGTCGACCCCGAGACCGGGTACATCGACTACGAGGACCTCCGCGAGACGGCCGAGGAGTTCGAGCCCGACATCGTGGTCTCCGGCTACTCCGCGTACCCGCGCACCGTCGACTGGGAGGAGATCCAGGCCGCGGCCGACGCGGTCGACGCCTACCACCTCGCGGACATCGCGCACATCACCGGGCTCGTCGCCGCCGGCGTCCACCCCTCGCCGGTCGGCGTCGCGGACTTCGTCACCGGCTCGACCCACAAGACGATCCGGGCCGGCCGCGGCGGGATCGTGATGTGCGACGCGGAGCACGCCGACGACATCGACAAGGCGGTGTTCCCCGGCGGGCAGGGCGGTCCGCTCATGCACAACGTCGCCGGCAAGGCGGTGGGGTTCAAGGAGGCGCTCGAACCCGAGTTCGAGGAGTACGCGCGACGGGTCGTCGACAACGCCGAGACCCTCGCCGAGACGCTTCAGGGCCACGGCCTCTCCCTGGTCTCCGGCGGCACCGACAACCACCTCGTGTTGGTCGACCTCCGCGACTCGCACCCGGACCTGCCGGGCGGCGACGCCGAGGACGCGCTGGCGGCCGCGAACATCGTGCTCAACGGGAACACCGTCCCCGGCGAGACGCGCTCGCCGTTCAACCCCTCGGGGATCCGCGCGGGGACCGCCGGGCTCACGACCCGCGGGTTCGACGAGGCGGCGATCGAGGAGGTCGGCGACCTCATCTACCGCGTCGTCGACGACGTCGACAGCGACGACGTCATCTACGAGGTCGGCGAGCGGGTCGTCGAGCTCTGCGAGGAGCACCCGCTGTACGAGTAGACGACGCGGCGGGCGGCGGGCGACACGGCGGTCGGCGGGCGATGTGGCGGTCGGCGGGCGACGCTCGCCGGCGCGGCGACCGCCCGACCGAATCCGTGCGTACAAAGTAGGGGCGCCGCGGAGTGGTCGGCATGGCCGACTCGTCGTTCCTCTCGAATCGCCTCGACCGCGCCGCCGCGCCGCTCCTAGTCGGCGACCTGATCGCGCTGATCGTCATGTTGACCATCGGGACGCTGAACCACACCTCGGTCGAGTTCCTCACGGCGAACCCGCTGTACCTGCCCGGCGTCTACGCGCCGTTCCTGATCGCCTGGGCCCTGATCGCGCCGGTCGTCGGCGCGTACTCCGCCGGCGCCGCGGAGACGGCGAAGTCGTCAGTGCCGCTCGCGATCCGGTCGTGGATCCCGGCCGCCGTCGTCGGACTCGGGCTCCGCGCGTTCGTCTTCCGCGGCGGCGCCGAACTGAGCTTCGCCGTCGTCATGCTCGTGGCGGGGTCGGCGTTCCTCGGCGGCTGGCGCGCCCTGTACTTCAAGCTCCGATAGAGACGCGCCCCGGCGGTTCGACCGCCGCGCCCCGATCCCCTTCTCAGTCCGATTCCGTCGCTTCTCCGACCGCCTCGAACCCGGTCCGAAAGCCGCCGTATCGGCGGTTCGCCGGCCCGCGTCTGCCGCGGCGATGATTTCCATAACTTATGCACGGCTTCAAGATGATCAGCGAAGGTGTCACGCCGAACCCTGAGAAAAATTTAATAGTGATTTTATCGTAGATCGTGGTAGAGTATGACTGGGTACTACGACTACGTCCTCGGGCTTATTCCGGCCGCGTTGATCGGTGTGACCGCCGTCCTGAACCTGGTCGGACTGTCGTTGACGGCCGCGCTTCCCGGGGGCGCCCTCGTCGCGGGGGGCGTCATGTTCCACGCGATGTTCGTCCGGAACCCGGTCACCGGCGTCCCCGGGGAGGCCGATCGCCCTCGCGACGAGTCGGCCGGCGACTCGATCGACCGCGCGGTCGACCGTTCGCGGACCGGCCGGTCGCGGGCCGGTCGATCGGGAGCCGGCGGTTCCGACTGACCCGCTCGGTAGCGGGACGCCGGTCGACCCGTGCGACCGTCGATCGGCGCCGCCGCGTTCCGTGCCGCTTTCCTGCACGGTTTAGTTCCCCGCTCCCGAGAGGGGCGGTATGACCGAGACGCTGTTCCTCGCGAGCGCGGACGTCGACGACCTCGCCGAGCCGGCGGAGTACGTCGCCGCCGTGCGCGACGCGTACCGTCAGATCGGTGAGGGCGCGGCCGCGGAGCCGCGGACGAAACTGCTCAGCCGCGACCCGCCCGGCATGTTGACGACGTACGCCGCGATCCTCCCCGAGACGGGCGCGATGGGCGGGTACACCTACTCCGCGGGCTTCGGCGCGGGCGACGCGTGGTTCATGACCCCGCTGTTCGACGCGGAGTCGGGGGAGCCGCTCGCGGTGCTCGACGGCGCCTCGATGAACCCGTTTAAGACGGGCGCCGCGGGAGCGACGGCGGTCGACGCGCTCGCCCGCCAAGACGCGACGGAGGTCGCCGTGATCGGGAGCGGCGCGCAGGCCCGGGGCCAGCTCGCGACGACCGCGACTGTCCGGGAGTTCGAGGCGGTCCGCGTCTTCTCGCCGACCGTCGAGAACCGCGAGGCGTTCGCCGAGGAGTTCGCCGACCGGATCGAGCCAGACGTCACGGCGGTCGCGAGCGCGAGCGAGGCGGTCACCGGCGCCGACGTGGTGATCACGGCGACGAGCGCGAGCGACCCCGTCGTCGACGACGCCGACGTCGAGCCCGGCACCCACGTCACGGCGATGGGGCAGTACACGCCGGGGAAGAACGAGCTCCCGCCCGATCTGGTCGCCCGGGCGACGTACGTCCCCGACATCCGCGAGCGGGCGACCCAGGACGCGGGCTCGTTCCTCGCCGCGGTCGAGGCGGGGCTCGTCGACGAGGACCACGTCGCGGCCGACCTCGGCGAGGTCGTCGCCGGCGAGCATCCGGGGCGGACGAGCGACGACGAGGTCACCGTGTTCGACTCCGGCGGGACCGGGATCGAGACGGTCGCGGCCGCGTATATGCTTTATAAACGGGCGAGCGAGGCGGGTCGGGGAGAGACGATCGACTTCGCGCCCGCGAGCGAGGCGCTTACTGGCAAATAAGCGGTCGATGGTGTCGGTCCGGTGGCTGTGAGGCCGTTCCGAGTGGTCATTTATAAATCGCTCATACTGGATCGACGGCGAGCACCTCCAAAGCCCCAGTCGCGACGGCTCGCGTGACTCGCTGTCGTTCGAAAGGCGCTCCGCGCCTTTCGTGATGACGAGAGAGCGAAGCTCTCTCGAACCACGCTCCTCGTCACTCGCGTTGCTCGTTCCTGCGGTGCTT
>NZ_NHPE01000051.1:0-862 GCF_002252895.1 Halorubrum sp. Eb13
GGAAACTCAGCTTCAGAGAGGTCGGAATCAGGAAACTCAGCTTCAGAGAGGTCGGAATCAGGAAACTCAGCTTCAGAGAGGTCGGAATCAGGAAACTCAGCTTCAGAGAGGGAGGCATCGGGAAACTTGGCTTCAGTGAGTAAGGCATCAGAAAACCCGGCCTTGTAGAGGGAAGCGTCGGAAAAATTGGCTTCAGAGAGGTCAACACGGTAAAACTCGACGAGTCTGAGGTCAGCATCGGGAAACTTTGCGTGTCGGAGGTCGGCATGAGGAAACTCAGCGTATTGGAGGTCGGCATCGGGAAACTTGGCCTCAGAGAGGTCGGCACGTGGAAATTCAGCGTATTGGAGGTCGGCATCGGGAAACTTGGCCTCAGAGAGGTCAGCATGAGGAAACTTAGCTTCAGAGAGGGAGGCATCAGGAAACTTGGCTTTAGAGAGGGAGGCATCAGGAAACTCGGCTCCAGTAAGCAGGGCACCGGAAAAATCAGCCTTGTAGAGGGAACCTCCGGTAAACTCGGCTCCAAGAAGGTAACCACGAGGGAACTCGGCGTATTGGAGATAGGCATCGGGAAATTTGGCTCCAAGGAGGTCAGCATCAGGAAACTCGGCGTTTCGGAGGTCAGCATCGGGAAACTCGGCTTCAGAGAGGTCGGCACGATGGAACTCGGCCTCGTAGAGAGAGGCATCGGGAAACTTGGCTTCAGAGAGGGAGGCATGTGTAAAATACACATCTCGGAGGCCACCATCCGAGACATGAGCTTGAATGAGGTCATCTGCTTGAAAATTAGCTTCAGAGAGGGAGGCATCAGGAAACTTGGCTTTATAGAGGGAGGCATCAGGAAACTCGGCTCCAGTAAGCA
>NZ_NHPE01000015.1:0-4049 GCF_002252895.1 Halorubrum sp. Eb13
TCGCCGACCGCGGCGCCGAGCTCGAACTCGAACCCCTCGTCGGCCGGGCGGCACGTCGAGAGCACCCACCCCAGGGCGCCGACCGGGAAGCCCATCGCCCCGGCGACGACGCCGGCGGCGAGCCTCGACCCGGTGTCCCGGTAGACGAACCCGGCGATCGCGAGGAGGAGGACGGCGAACGCCGCGAGCGCCGGGGGCTCGCGGAGGAACTCGTAGCACGCCGGCGGGACGGAGAGGGCGGTCCCGCCGCTCGGGGCGGCCGACGCGCCGACGTCGCCGCTCTCCCCGCTCGGTCCCCCGCCGGCGCCGGCGCCGCCGATCCCGCCGCCGCCGAGGCTCACGGCGGAGTCGAGCGTCGCCGCGGCGACGCCGAGCGCGACGACCGCGAGGAGCGCGAGGAGGGCCGCAGCGAGGGTGTCCCGCTTCACGTCCGTGGATACGCCGTACCGCACGAATAGCTTTCGGCGAGCGCGGGGACCGTCGACGACGCGGCGGGTCGGTGCGACGGCCCCGGACCGGCCGGGCCGCTTCAGTCCGCCGACCCGTCCACGACGTCGTCGAGCGGGGTGGTCGGGAACAGCCCGTCGACGTCCGGGTCCGGGTCGACGAGGCGGTAGCGGACGCCGTCGCGCTCGACGACCCCCGCGTCGGCGAGGTGGTCGAGGTGCGCGAACGCCTCGCCGGGCCCGTGGAGCACGTGGATGTCGACCAGGTCGCCGAACAGCGCCGCCGACACCTCCCACGCCGTCGCGGGGCCGCCGTCGGCGAGGACGTCGAGCACGCGCCGCGTCCGGTGGCGGTGGTGATCGAGGATCGTCGCGGCCCGCCGGCTCGGGTCGTCGATCCGCTCGCGGTGACCCGGGTGCGCCGCGTCGAAGTCCCGCTCGACGATCCGCGCGAGGCTCCGGCCGTACGCCGCGAGCGGCGCGTCGACCCGGACGTCCGCGCCGCCGACGTTCGGGGTATACTGGGGGAGGAGCGCGTCGCCGGCGAACAGCTCCTCGGGGGCCGCGGATCCCTTCCGCGGCTCCCGACCGCTTCGCCCGACCGGCTCGTGGTCCGGGGCCTCGCGCGGGTCGAATGCGAACCCGGCGAGCCCGGCGGTGTGCCCCGGCAGGTGGACGGCCTCCAGGGCCACGCCGCCGACCTCAACGACGTCGCCGTCGGCGATCGTCGTCACCTCCGCGGGGCGGCCGCTGAGATCGGTTCCCACCGCGTCGAAGAAGTCGCGCAGGCGCTCTTGGTCCGCCTCGGGGAGCCCCCATCGGTCGAACGTCTCCCGCTGGAGGTCGGGGTCGGCCGCGAGCGGCGTCTCCGTCCCGTCGACGAGGGGCGCGTCCGCCTCGTGGACGTACACGTCGGCGTCGCCCGCGGCCTGGATCTCGCCGGCCAGCCCCGCGTGGTCGGGGTGCCAGTGCGTCAAGGCGATCGCGTCGACGTCGGCGAACGCGACCCCGTTCTCGGCGAGCCCGGCCTCCAGATCGGCGCGGACGTCCGGGAGCGCGACGCCGGTGTCGACCAGCGCGGTCGTCTCGCCGTCGAGCAGGTAGACGTCGTTCGCACCCTCGAACACCGTGTTGCCGAGCTGGATCAGCTTCACACCCTCCCGTCGTCGGGCGCGCATTTGAGGGTTGCCTCCGCGGAACCCTCGGCGATCGACCCTCCCGCTTCGGGCGCCTCAGTCCGGCACGTCGACGCCGGTAAACTCGAAGCGGGCGCCGCCGTCGGCGCTCTCGGTGACGCCGACGTCCCAGCCCTGGGTCGCCGCGACGCTCTCGACGATCGCGAGCCCGAAGCCGGTCCCGTTCTCCCCGGTCGAGTGTCCCGTCTCGAACACCGCCTCGCGGTCGCCCTCGGGGATCCCGGGGCCGTCGTCGGCGACGTGGAACCCCCCGTCGAGGTCGCCGACCGTGACCGTGACGTCGTCGCCGGCGTGCTCGACCGCGTTTCGGACGAGGTTCTCGAACAGCTGCCTGAGCCGGCTCCGGTCGGCGCGGACCGCGCGGTCGGTCTCGACCCGCAGCGTCGCGTCGCCGGTCTCGACCCCCTCCCAGCACGCCTCGACGAACTCGCGGAGGGGGATCCGCTCCGCGTCCTCGGCGCCGTCGCCGTCGCGGGCGAGGGACAGGAGGTCCTCGATGAGCGTCTCCATCCGCTCGTGGGCGTCGGCGACGGCCTCGAGGTGCTCGGAGTCGCGTTCCTCGCGGGCGAGCTCCAGCCGCCCCCGCGCGACGCTGAGCGGGTTCCGGAGGTCGTGCGAGACGATGCTGGCGAACTCCTCCAGTCGCTCGTTCTTCTCTCGAAGCGTCTCCTCGCGGCGCTTCCGCTCGCGGACGTCCCGGATGACGCCGACGCGGTTCAGACCGTCGCCGTCCTCGCCCGTCACTAGGCTGAAGCGCATCTCGACCGGGAACCGCTCGCCGTCCGCGGTGAGAAAGTCGTACTCGACGACGCCGGTCTCGCGGTCGCCCGCCGCCATCTCGCGCCGGACCCGTCTGGCCTCCTCCGCCGTCTCTTCGGTGACCCAGTCGTAGATCTCGGTTCCGACCAGCTCATCGCGGCTCACCCCCTTCATCTCCGCGTAGCGCTCGTTGACGTACGCGATGGTCCCGTCGGGGCGCACGGCGTACACGGCGTCGTCCAGCGAGTCGAGGACCGTCTCGTACCGCCGTATCTCCTCGCCCCGGGGTGACCGTTCAGTCATGGCTCCTCTCGTCCGTTCGTTTCAGCCGTTCAGTAATAAATGGGCCGTCACGCTCGTCCGCTCGGGTCCGCTGCGGCCTCGCCGCCGGAGCGGTGCGGTTCGGGCGCCGACGCGGTGCGGTTCCGGTGCGTTTTCGTCGTCTCGCGCCTACCCGACCGCATGGAGTATCAACCGGGCGTGTGCAACATCGGACCGGCCCAACAGCGACGGCGGCTCCTCCTCGGCGTCGTTTCGTTCCTCCTCGCGATCACCCTCGTCGCCGCCGTCGTCGCGGTCGGATGGCCGCGCTGGACGCTGCTCGCCGCGGTCTTCCCCCTGTACGGCGCCGCGATGGGCTACTTCCAGTACCGCGAGCGGTTCTGCGTCGGCTTCGCCGGTATCGGCGTCTTCGACGTCGGCGACGGCACCAACCAAGTCCTCGACGAGGCGGCGCTGGCGGCCGACCGGAAGCGCGCGGTCCGGCTGAACGCGAAGTCGCTGGCGGTCGGCGTCGTCGGCGCGGTCGCGGTCTACGGTGTGGCGATCGTCGGTCTATAACCAAACCGCGGATCGGTTCGTATTCGGTACCGGATCGTCGCCGTCGGCGTGAGCAGCTTCGGAGCTTCCAGCGTTTATCTATAACTCGTTGCCGGCGCGGCGAACGCCGCCAAAGCCCCTCGCGTTAAGTTTGACGTGAATTGTGGTAGACGGCGAAGGCTTCGAGCCAGTTTTGAGCTGTCTCTAGCGCGACATTGCTGAAACTATTTGCAAACGATGATGTTCGTCGTTCTATTTCCCAAAAGACACGTTCGATAGCATTCCGATTTCCATGTTGAATGACTTGAAATCGATAGCCGTCTTCAGCGAGGACTGAGCCGAGATAGTCTGCGTCATCGACGAGAAATTCGACGGTATCGAGCTGATAGCGCCGGTGTAGCTCGGTGAGAAACCATCTCGTTGTCTGTTTATTTGCGGTCGGATAAAGGCTCACGTGGAGGATCTCGTTCGTTTGTGGATCAACCCCACCGTACAGCCAGAACTTCTGGCCGTGTAGGTGGATCATCTTTTCGTCGACCGCGAGTTGATCCTCTGAGACGGTCGAGAGCGGCTGTAGATCGGCTTTATGCACCCAGTTGTGAACAGCGACGTGACTCCGATCGATCCCATATTGTTCAAGAAATTTACTCACCTCTCGAAGTGACATACCAGTCAAATGACAGCGAATCCCCTCTTCAATCGCCCAGCGTGGAGTCCGATCTCGCTCCACAAACGACAAGTCGATCCACGCGATACCTTCGCTGAGGCGTTCGATTTCGGCCATAAGCACTCTGAAGTCGAACGCCTCATCCTCTAACTTTACGCGACC
>NZ_NHPE01000098.1:0-25404 GCF_002252895.1 Halorubrum sp. Eb13
AGGGCCGGGTCGACGAGCGACGGCACGCGCGGGTTGCCCTGACCGCACGTCGGAACGCGGTCCGCGACCGTGAACGGTCCGGCTCAACGACCGGATCTATCGGCCGTCTCGACCGTCTCGCGGTAGAGGTCGCAGAACTCTTCGAGCACCGTTTCGGGGGCGAACGTCGCGAGCTGGTCCCCGATCGCGTCGCACCGCGCGGGATACTCGGCGATGAGCCGCTCGACCGCCGCAGCGAGCCGTTCCTCGTCCCCCGGTTCGAACAGGACCCCGGCGTCGCCGACGATCGCCGCCATGCTCCCGGTGTCGGAGCTGACGATCGGCGTCCGGCTGGCGAGCGCCTCCAGCATCACGCGGCCGAACGGTTCGTCGATGACGCCGGGGTACACGAACGCGTCCGCCTTCCGGTACTGAGACGCGAGCTCCTCCCGTTCGAGGAACCCGTGCCAGACGATCCGGTCGCCCGTGCCGAGGGTGTCGGCGATCTCTCGAAGTCGATCCTCGAGGGGGCCGGTGCCGGCCACGTGCAGCTCCGCCTCGACCCCGCGGTCCGAGAGGGCCGGTAACGCCCGAAAGAGGACGTCGACGCCCTTGATCTGTCGTAGCGACCCGGCGTAGAGGAGTCGGACCGGATCCTCCGCGGTCGCTCGGGGCCGAGCGGGCTTCGTCTCCGGCGGCTCGGCGCAGAACCGCTCGTCGTAGAAGTGCGGGATGACGCGGATCCGGTCCCGATCGAACCCGACGCCGACGTAGTCGTCGCGGAGGTGAGGAGCGAGCGCCTGATAGGCCGTGACCTCGTCGCACCGCTCGATCGACTCTTTCACCAGCGGCGCCCGACCGGCCGCGAGGTAGGCGGCCTTCGCCTCCGACTCCGCCCCGTTCCGTCGGTTGATCGCGGTCGCCGGCACGCAGCCGGCGCACTTCAGCGGTCCCGGACCCGAACAGCTCTCCCGGCCGTGGTATCGGAAGCTGGCGGTCGGACACACGGCGAGATAGGAGTTGAGAGTCGCGAGCGTCGGGCAGTCGAGCGTCGCGAGCGTGGGAATGAACGCCGACGAGTAGGAGTGCACGAGGTCGTGAGCCTCGAGTTCGGTTCGTTTCGAGCGCAGCGCATCCTGTTTCGTCGCGATCGGGTGCGGCAGCATCGAGAGATCGTCTTGGACGACGTACTCGACGCGGTCCCGCGCCGGGAGGTCCGCCCGCCGCGCCTCCTGCTGTGTGACCACGTAGACGGTCAGATCGTGCCGGTGCGACAGCGTCTCGATCAACAGGGAGGACGTGTTCGCGGCCCCGGTCTTCCCCTGTCCCGGGCACTCGACGGGGACGAACCCGACGTCGAGATTCGGTTCGGTCATGTGCCTACTGGCGTTCTGTTGGGGATATTTATCTGGAGAGTAATCGGGGTCCGTCCTCTCCGTTCAGCTCGGGCGCCGGCGCCGCCTCTCGACGGGTCGGACCGTCAGTCGCGACGAACCGCGGCCGCGACGACTCACGGCCGTACCGAACGACGGCGGCGATGACGCGCCTCAGGCGGTCGGGACGCGTTCGCGGGCGTCGTCTGGGCGGGTCGTCCGTACCGCCTCCCGCCCGCCGACGTAGACGCGTTCGACGGTCGGGGTCGGGTCGGGATCGACGACGAGCACGTCGGCACGGGCGCCCCTCCGAAGTCGGCCGCGGTCGTAGAGCCCGACGGCTTCCGCGGGGTTGACCGTGACTCGGGCGACTCGGGTCGCCAGCGGTTCGCCGGTGTCGACGAACGGGGCCTTCAGCAGCGACTGCGGGTGGTAGTCCGTGCAGAGGGCGTCGACGACGCCGGCGTCGACGGCCTCCCGCGCGTCCAGGTTCCCCCAGAGGCTCCCGCCGCGAACGAGGTTTGGAGCGCCCATCGTCGTCGCGACGCCGTGTTCCGACGTCGCTCGCGCCGCCGCCTCCAGCGTCACCGGGAACTCGCTGATCGACGCGCCCATCGCGGCCATTCTGTCGACCGCCTCGGGCGAGTCGTCGTCGTGGGACGCGAGCGGTACTCCCCGGTCGCGGGCGAGGGCGGCCACCCGGCCGATGAACTCGATGCGCTGCCGGGTCGAGGTGTTTCGGCGTCGGACCGCGAGCGTCGCGGCCGACTCCCGCGTGCAGTCCCGCTGCTCGACGTAGTGGTCGCTGAACTCCTCGTCGTCGAACTGTCCGCCGTCCGGGGAGTGATGCATCACCGACACGAGATCGACGGGGACCGCCTCGAGGAGCGATTCGACGGCTCCGACGCTCTCCTCCGAGAGCTCGCACCGCGCGTGGATCCGGTTGTCGCATAGCGTCTCCTCCGCGCCGGCGATCGCCCGACCCAGGTCGGTCGCGTCGGCGATCGAGCGGTCCTCCGACGGCGTCTCCTCGAACGCGATCGCGTGGAACTTCGTCGTGATCCCGGCAGCGGCGTTCCTGCGGTCGGCGGCGATCACGGCCTCTCGCGCGTCGACGCGCGCGCCGGATCGCGGATACAACTCGTCCTCGACGTCGTCCCCGTGGAGGTCGACGAGCCCGGGCATCACCACGTTCCCATCGGCGTCAACCGTCGTCGCCTCGGGGATCGGTTCCGTCCCGGCGTCACCCACTTCGGCGACGCGACGGTCCGCGAGGACGATGCGTCCGCCCTCGATGACCCCGTGCGGCGTCACGATCGAACCGTTCCGGATCTCGACGGGATCGGTCATCTCCGCCACCCGTCGGCCGGCGCGAGCGACCGTTCTGTCCGTCGGCACATGAGCCGAACTCTGGGCCGGCGCTATCTTTATTAATCACTCGTTCAGAGCCGCGGAAGTCGGCGGAACTCGGCTATCGGAGGGCTAAAACGCGACGCAGACGGGTCTTCACGGGTGTTCTCCGAGGCAACTCCCGACTCGTCTCCGACGGCGCCTCCGCCCCGTTGCGAACGGTCTGCACGAGTCGAGACCACCGACCCCGAGGAATCCGAGAATCTGCATCGCCCACACGCGACCCCCCTTCGGAAGCCGATGACCCGTTCGGAAGCCGGTGCCCGGCGGGCGACTCGACCGATTGGGCTTGCGATGCGACCGCACGGATCGGCCGGGCGACGCCCTTTCGACCTCGCCGCCGTCGACGGCGGCGCTGTCCGGGTCGACCGGACTGCGACGAGGGTCGCGTATCGCGACGCCGTTTCGACGACCGTCGGATCGGCGTTACAATAGTATAAAAACTGGTATATTCTATATACTACCACTTTTATTATATTTATTTCCGTTTCGGTCCGGCCGCATCTCGCCTCGGAATCGGAGTCCGGTTCGGTGACGCGCAACGTGGACCCACGGGACTCCACCGCGAGGCGAGTCGCAGTGGCCACCCGCGGTTCCCCGCGGACCGCTGCAAGCGCGATCCCAACTCTGCGGGCGCGATCCCAACTCTGCAGGCGCGATCGCAACTCTGTAAGCGCCATCGCAACTCTGTGAGCGCCATCGCCGTCGAGAATCCGTACCCTCGGCGGACGCGGCCGAACGAGAGCGATTTCATCGGTCGCGAACCGACGGTTGCGTCAGACCGGTCGCGCGGGTCGTCGATCCGACTGGGGGTTCCGTCGACTGCGACGTGGTACGGACCCGTTCGATCCGCGGGCCGTCGACCGGCTCTCCGAGTCGGGCCGCAAGCGGTCGAATGACCGCACGAACCCAGATTTATAAGAAGTCGATGATATCTGCATGACGGAAAGTAGTGCGGTACAGCGGCGGGGACACCGAACTTCGACAGCCCGCGCCGCGTCTCCGATCGCACCGCGACGTCCGGCTCGATGGGTCTCCGTCTCCGTCGGAGGAAAACTCCCGGACGCGGGCACTCGGAGGTCCCGCCGCCTCGCCGTCGGCTCCCGACCTGAACGACGTCCGGGCTCGGGGGTAGAAACGCGGTCGACGACACCGAAATCTTCGTCCGGCGCCTACTCGGCGCGCCACTCGCCGCCGATCTCGTTGCGCCGCATCGACGTTGCATCGCCGTCGCGGAAGACGCTCACACGCCCCGTCTCCTCGCTCAGCGTTACCGTCGCCACGACCTCCGGCCGGACCGAGGTCTCGATCGCGCTCATGTGCCGCGACCCCATCC
Source organism: Halorubrum sp. Eb13 (assembly GCF_002252895.1). NCBI lineage: Archaea > Methanobacteriati > Methanobacteriota > Halobacteria > Halobacteriales > Haloferacaceae > Halorubrum > Halorubrum sp. Eb13. The sequence goes on from NZ_NHPE01000098.1 coordinate 4,099, forward strand.
ACGGCTCGTAGCTCACGTCGTCGACGAGCCGGGACTCGCCGCTCCGGGTGCCGAGGTCGCGGAAGCGAACCATCTGCTCCTCGACCTCGCCGTCGACGGCGACGACGATCCCCCCGTCCCGTTCGACGCTCACCGTCCTGGCGGCGTCGACGAACGCGTCCTCGTCGAAGACCGACGCGCAGTCCTCCCGGGGCCAGCGGTTGTCCCCCATCGCGTCGGCGTACGCGCCGTAGCCGCGGTCGGCGACGACCGCGAAGTACAGTCCCGGTCCCTTGACGTGCGGCTCCTCCCACCCGTCGAACGCGACGCTGATGTGCTCGGCGCAGTACGTCAGCCGGTCGACGACCTCGCTGACGCGCTCGTGAGCGCCGTACTCGATCGTTAGCCGACTCATTCCCCCTCCTCGCCGGGCCGCGCGCGACTCTCCTGAACGCTCATATCACCGGAAAGGAGGGGGACGTATATAAGCGATACCGAGTCGGGTCGGGGAGTCACTCCCACGGGGTGAACAGCCGCGCGTCGAACCGGTCCGCTCGGAGGAGTCCGACGCCGAACGCGGCGGCGACGGCGGCCGGGAGGGGGTTCCCGTACCAGAGGTTGATCCCGCCCCAGAGGATCACGAAGCTCACCATGTCGTCGAGCATGAACTCGCAGTCGCGCAGGCGGTCGCGGAGCGTCGTCCCCGCGAACGCGCGGTCGAGCGTGACGACCGCGACCGTCGCCGACACCACCCAGCCGGCGTAGTTCGAGAGCGGGACGCCGTAGAAGCTCCCGCCGCCGAAGCTCCAGAAGCCGAGCGCGACCGCGCCGGGGTCGAGCACCACGTCCATCGCGACGACCGCGGCGATCACGGTCGCCAGCCGGAGCCAGCCGTTCGAGGCCCGCGGGCCCAAGAGGAGGAGACAGAGCAGGTACGCGTTGACCACGAGCGGGATGAAAAAGACCGGGAGCGCGACCGGCACGCCGCCGAGCATCGGCCCGAGGTCCACGACGTACTCGAAGTTTCCGTACGGCCACCCCGTGACGACGCCGACCAGTTCGATCGCGTAGGTGTACGCGGTCAGGACGCCGATCCACCCGAGCGCGCGGCGGTCGAGCGCGGGCAACACCCCGACGACGAGCGGCGAGCGCATCACCAACACCCCGAACAGCACGAACCACGGGTGAAAGGCGAACGGCTCCGGCACCCATCCCTCCGCGCTGCCGACCAGGGCGAGCGCGCCGACGAGCGGGAACAGCACGGCGATGGTGAACCGGTTCTCGCGGACGGTCCGGTCGAGCAGGCGCTCCGCCTCGCGGCGCGTGTCGGGAAGCCGCGCTCGGAGCGTGTCGACGCCGGACGCGGCCGACTCGGCCGACCTCGCGGACCCCGCCGATCCGTCCGGGTCGCTCACGCGAGCACCTCCGTGATCGGGTAGACGCGCCACAGCCCGCCCATCGCCAGCAGGGTGCCGACGGCGGTGTTCAGCGCCGGGAACCACCAGTACGCGCGGTCGACCGACACCGACGAGGCGGCGACCCACGCGACGAAGACCGGATACACGCCGAGCAGCGCCCCGAGCCGGAGGTCGACCGAGGCGAACGCGGCCGCGGCGACGGCCCAGCACGCGAAGCAGTAGGCGTACGTCCGTCCCTCGCCGAGCAGCGTCGCCGTCGTCCGGATCCCGGCGGCCCGGTCCGGTTCGATGTCGGGGATCGCGGAGAACGTGTGCATCCCCATCGTCCAGAGCCACGCGCCCGCGAGCGCCGCGAGCGGGGGGTGGACCCCGGCGACGGTCGCGTACGCGGCCGCGCCGGGGAGGATGTACAGGCCGTTCGAGACGGAGTCGAGGAACGGCGTCGTCTTGAACCGCACCGGCGGGGCGCTGTACCCCACCGACAGCAGGAGGAACCCGGCGAGGTACGGCCACGCGACCCGCGGCGCGAGCGCGAAGGTGGCGAGCCCCGCGAGCGCCGACGCGAGCACCGCGACCGCGACGAGGCGGCTCCCACGCCAGCGCGCCTCGCGGTCCTCCTTCTTCGGGTTCAGCTCGTCGATGTCGGCGTCGAACGCGTCGTTGACGCCGTAGAGGAAGACGTTCGCGGGGACGAGGAAGTACGCCGCCAGCGCGACGGTCGTCGGCGTGAACAGCTCGCTCACGTCGCCGATACCGTACGTGACGCCGACCGCGACGGGGCCCGCGAGGTACAGCCAGAAGCGCGGCCGCGACAACACCAGCAGGTACCGGAGGTCCTCGGCGAACGCCCGCCGGCCGGAGTCGGTCGCTGTGTCGGTCACGGCTTTCCTCACGCCGTCTTCGAGACCGTCTCCGCCGTTATCTGTCCGCTGATGAGACACATCGGGACGCCGATGCCGGGCGTCGTCGTCGACCCCGTGAAGTAGAGCCCGTCGACCGCGTCGGACTCGTGGGACGGCCGGAGCAGCGAGGTCTGTCGCAGGGTGTGCGCCAGGCCGAGCGCGCTCCCCTGATAGCTGTTGTACCGGTCGGCGAAGTCGTCGACGCTGAACGTCTCCTCGACGACGATCCGGTCGCGGAGTTCCGTTCCGGTGTTCTCGGCGATATCGTCCAACACGAGGTCGCGGTACTCCTCGCGCAGTTCGGGCGTGTCCTCGAGCCCGGGCGCGACGGGGACCAAGGCGAAGAGGTTGCTGTGCCCCTCGGGCGCCACCGTGTCGTCGGTCTCAGAGGGCACGCAGAGGTAGTAGGCGGGGTCGTCGGGCCACGCCGGGTCGTCGAAGATCTGCTCGAAGTGACCGTCCCACGCCGTCGGCAGCACCAGCGTGTGGTGTTCGAGGTTCGGCACGTCGCCCTCGACGCCGAGGTACAACAGGAACGCGGAGGGGGCGTACGTCCGCGACTCCCAGTACGCCTCGGTGTACTGCCGCTTGCGCGGCGGGAGCAGTTCCTGTTCGGTGTGCGCGTAGTCGGCGTCGGAGACGACCAGGTCCGGGAGGTAGCGCTCGCCGTCGGCGGTGTCGACCGCGAACGCGCCGCGGCGCCCCTCGATCCCCGTCACCTCGGCGTCGGTGACGTACTCCACGCCGAGGTCGTCGCCGAGCTCGACGATCCCGTCGACGACGGCGCCGATCCCGCCCTCGGGGTAGTAGACGCCCATGTTGTAGTCCACGTGGCTCATCAGGTTGTACAGCGCCGGGGTGTTGTACGGCGAGCCGCCGAGGAAGACGAGGGTGTACTGCATCAGCTGCTGGAGCTTCGGGTGGTCGAAGTAGTCCTCCACGTGTCCCTGCATCTTGCCCAAAAGCGAGAGCCCCCACGAGTACCGGAGCACGTCCTTGTCGACGTAGTCGCGGAGGCGCGGCCGGTCCTCGTAGACGAAGTGCTCCATCCCGATGTTGTACGTCCGCTCCGACTCCGCTAAGTACGCCTCGAACGCCTCGCCTGCGCCGGGTTCGTACTCCTCGAACAGCTCCCGGTTCGCCTCGCGGTCCGGGAGCACGTCGACCTTGTCGCCGTCCTTCCAGAACACGCGGTAGTGGGGGTCGAGCCGCTCTAACTCGTAGAACTCGTCGGGCGAGCGGCCGAAGTGGCCGAAGAAGCGCTCGAACACGTCCGGCATCAGGTACCACGAGGGGCCCATGTCGAAGCGGAACCCGTCGGTTTCCAGTCGGCTCGCGCGCCCGCCGAGCTGTTCGTTCTTCTCCAAGAGGGTCACGTCCGCGCCGGCGTCCGCGAGGTAACAGGCTGTCGAGAGACCGCCGAATCCACCGCCGATCACGACGACGGATTCGCCGGCCACGGCGTCGATGTCCGGGGCCACGTCCATGTTAGATCGTAGGGGCGGCGGCGGTATAAATACCGGCCAGACGCGGCGGCGGTCCCCCGCTCCGCCCGTCTCGGCTCCGCCGCCGACGGCCGCCGATCCGACGCGGCGAGTGGGTACGCCTAAGTCGCCGACGCCCCTACCGATTCGCATATGGATCCGACGGTCGCGATCACCGGCGCAACGAGCGGGATCGGGCGGGCGGTTGCCGAGGCGTTCGTCGAGGCGGGGGCGTTCGTCGCCGTCTCCGGCCGCGACGGCGACGCGGTCGATCGGACCGTCGCGGAGCTGAACGGCGACGGGGAGGGCGCCGCCGGCGAGGCGTGGGGCGAGCGCGTCGACGTCCGCGACGAGTTCGACCTCGAGCGCTTCTTCCAGCGGGCCGCCCGCGAGGGGGGACCGATCGACGTCGTGCTCGCGAACGCCGCCGTCTTTCACGGCGGCCCCGGCGAGAGCCCGACGGACGAGGTCTCGTACGCCGACTACGACGACACCATGCGCACCAACGCCCGCGGCGCCTTCGCGACGATCGGCGAGGCGGTCCCGCACCTCGCCGACGACGCGCGGGTGATCGTCCCCTCGGGGTCGGTCGCCCACGAGTCGAAGGCCGGGATGGGCGCGTACGCGGTCTCGAAGGCGGCGGCCGAGGCGGTCGCGCGCGGGTTCGCGGCCGACCTTGACGCGACGGTCGGCGTCGTCGACCCGGGACTCGTCGCCACCGACCTCACCGGCATGGAGCGCGCTCGCGACCCCGAGAGCGTCGCGCCGCTGTTCGTCTGGGCGGCCACCGAGGCGCCCGCCGAGGAGCTGAACGGCGAGCGACTGGGGCTGCGCGAGTGGAAGTCGGCGACGCGATAGGACTCGAACGAGTTCGGATCGGCGGAGAACACCTCCGAAGCCCCAGCCGCTCGCTTATAAATAGCCGCTGACGGATCGGCGAAGAACACCTCCAAAGCCCCAGCCGCTCGCTTATAAATAGTCGCTGACGGATCGGCGAAGAACACCTCCAAAGCCCCAGCCGCGCTCGACTCCCACAGTTTGCTGCGGTCCTCGGTCGCTACGCTCCCTGTGGTCCTTGCGTCGCTGGGGTTCTTCGAGCGCGGCTGCCCCTTTGAGTCCCGCCCCACACAGCGACCGCACCTCACGCCTCCACAGCCTCGCCGGTCGCCCATCGCTTCGCTCGGGCGACCGCCTCCCTCGCGCGTGCTCCTCGCGCCCGAAGGGCGCTCGGAGGCACGCGCCACCGCGGTTGTTATTCACAAGTGATCGTTGTCTTCGCTTATTGATATTTAAATATCGTCTCGCCGATTCCGCGGCCCGGACACCGAGAATTATCCCTCGGTCGGTCGAACGGGGGATATGGCACTCGCGGACCCCGACCTCTCGGGCTCGACGGCGTTCATCACCGGAACGACCCGCGGCATCGGCAAGCAACTCGCGCTCGCGCTCGCCGACCGCGGCTGTAACGTCGTCTCGACGGGCAAGACGACCGACGACGACGACTCCGAGCTGGCGGGGTCGATCGAGCGGACGGCCCGCGAGGTGCGCGACCGCGGCGCCGAGGCGCTCGCGCTCGAACTCGACCTCCGGGACGAGGACCGCGTCGAGGCGGCGGTCGGGGCGGCGATCGACCGCTTCGGCGAGGTCGACGTCGTGATCAACAACGCGAGCGCGATCCAGCTCGCGAACGTCGCCGACCTGCCGGCCGATCGGTTCGACCTCCTGACCGACGTGAACGTCCGCGGGACCCACCTCGTCGCGCACGCCTTCGCCGACCACCTCGCGGGGCTCGACGAGGCGTGGTTCCTGTCGAACTCGCCGCCGGTCGTGACCGACCGCTCGCCCGGGAAGGCGCCGTACGCGTGGTCGAAGCTCGGGATGTCGTTCATCACGCTCTCGCTGGCCGAGGAGCTGGCGAGCGACGACGTCGGCTGTAACACGTTCTGGCCGGTGACGACGATCGACACCCGCGCGACCCGCTACTTCGGGCTCGGGACCGAGGACGACTGGCGCACCCCGGAGATCGTCTCCGACGCGGTGCTCGAGATCCTCGCGCGCGACCCCTCGGAGTGCACCGGCGAGAGCTTCTACGACGAGGCGCTGCTCCGGGAGGCGGGCGTCACCGACTTCTCCGACTACAACCTCACCGAGGGCGACCCGGCGCCGATGTCGGCGCGGCTGTTCGACCCGTCGTTCGAGCGCGAGGCGTGACCTCGCCCCCGGTGCGGCGACGACGCGTCGCCGGCGCCGAAACCGCATGGAGGCCGTCGCGACCCGTCGTCACTCCGTGACCGCCTCCCGGAGCGCGGCGGTCGCCGCTTCCGGGTCCTCGGCGGCGGTGATCGCGGAGACGACCGCGACCCCCGCCGCGCCGGCCGCGGCCACCGCGCCCGCGTTGTCGGCGTCGATCCCGCCGATCCCGATAACCGGGAGGTCGACCGCCCTCGCGATCTCCCGGACCCGCTCGGTCCCGATCCCGTCTCTCGCGTCCGGCACGTCCTTCGTGCGCGTCCCGTACACCGCCCCGACGCCGAGGTAGTCGGCGCCCGCCGCCGCGGCCGCCTCCGCCTGCTCGACCGTCGAGGTCGAGCGCCCGACGATCGCGTCGTCGCCGAGCTGTTCGCGCGCGACCTCGATCGGGAGGTCCGACTGCCCGAGGTGGACGCCGTCGGCGTCGATAGCGGCCGCGATGTCGACCCGATCGTTGACGATCAGCGGGACGCCGGCGTCGGCCGTGAGTTCGCGCAGCCGCGTCCCGACCTCGTACCGCTCCGCGTCGGGCGCGTCCTTCTCGCGGAGCTGCACGGCGTCGACGCCGCCCGCGAGCGCCGCCTCGACGACCGCCTCGGTGTCGCGGCCCGCCGACCGGCTCGACTGCGTCACGAGGTACGTCCGCCACTCAGTGGTATTCATTAGTTGTACCTTCGGGCGGTCGCCGTGAAAAGCTACCGTTCGAGCGACGGTCCCGCGCGGATCGGGACGCCCCCCGCGACCCGCCGCGGTGAACAGACCCAAGCCGCGCCGCCCCGTACCGACGGTGATGCGATCACGACTCCGGGCGGCGGCCGCCCGACTCCGTTCCGCGCTCTCGCGGCTCGGCTCGGCGACGGCGGACGGGCTCGACCGCGCCGGCGTCATCGACCGCGACCGGCTCGGGGAGACCCTCGACCTCGCGTGGCCCCGGGTCGTCACCGGGTTCGCGATCATGTCGAAGAACACGGTCGACCTGGCGGTCGTCGGGATCGCGCTCGGGGCGCCCTCCGTCGCCGGGCTGGCGTTCGCGTTCGCCTACTGGCAGCTCGCGAAGTTCGTCTCGATCGGGCTCGCCGGCGGGACGGTGTCGCTCGTCTCGCAGAACTACGGCGGCGGCGAGGGCGACCGCGCCGCGCTCGTCGTCAAGGCCTCTCTCCTCGTCGCGCTGGCGCTCGCCACGCCCATCGTCGTCGGCTTCGTCGCGTTCGCGGAGCCCCTGATCGCCCTCGTCGGCGGCGAGGGGACCGCCCTCCGGGCCGGAACGGTGTACCTCGCCGTCACCGCGCCGGCGCTCGCCTTCGAGTTCTTCAACATGATCGCGAGCCGCACGTACGCCGGCGTCGGCGACACGTTCACGCCGATGGTGGTCCGGGCCGGGGGCGCGCTCCTCAACGTCGCGCTCACCGCCTGGCTCGTGCTCGGCGCCGGCCTCGGCGTGTTCGGCGCGGGGCTCGGCACCGCCGTCTCCGTCGCCGCCGTCGGGGTCGCGCTCTCGTGGGGGATGACCGGCCGGTCGTACTTCGGGCGCGGCGCCTCGCCGATCCCGATCGGGCGAGACGGCCCGTGGATCGACGCCGGCCTGGTCCGACAGCTCCTCCGGGTCTCCGCGCCCCTGATCGCTCGCCGCGTGGCCGAGGGCGTCGCCGTGTTCCCCCTGCTGTGGATCGCCTCCTCGTTCGGCGACGCCACCGTCGCGGCCCTCGAGGTCGGGCGGCGCGTCCGGGCGCTCCTCGGGAGCTTCAGCTGGGGCTTCTCCATCGCCGCGAGCACGCTCGTCGGGCAGCGGCTCGGCGCGGGCGAGGAGTCGCTCGCGACCGAGTACGGCCGCGACGTGATCCGGCTGTCGGCGGTCGTGTACGCCCTCGCGTCGGTCGCGGTCCTGCTGGCCGCCGACCCGATCGCCGGCGTGTTCGTCGACGACCCGGCGGCCGTGGCCGCGACCGCCGCCTTCGTCGTCGTCGCCGCGGTGTCCGCCTTCCCGCTCGGCGTCGACGGCTCGGTGACGGGGTCGCTCCGCGGCGCCGGCGACACCCGCTGGCCGTTCCTCGCGTCGATGGTCGGGCTGTACGTCGTCGCGCTCCCGGCCGCGCTGCTCGGGCTGGTGACGCCGCTCGGCGTCGGCGGGCTGTACGCGGCGGTGATCGCGGAGAAGCTGGTCCCGGCCGGGCTGAACCTCTCGCGGTTCCGCTCGGACCGGTGGCAGGCGGTCAGCCGACAGTACCGGCCGGACGCGGCGGAGGGCGACGCGTCGACCGACTAACCGAAACGGCTCTCGCGGGCCGACCCGTCACTCGTCGTCGGCGACCGACTCGAGGACCTCGACGCTGCCGGTGAGCTGTCGGTGGACGTACGGCATGTCGATGCCGGCCTCGTCGAACGCCTCCTTCACCGCGGTGACGTACTCCGAGCGCACCCGGACGAAGTCGCCGCGGTCCGGGTCCGAGATCCACCAGCGCGACTGGAGCCCCACGGCCGAGTCGCCGAGCTCAACGAGCCGGACCGAGACGCCCGGGTCGTCGAGGATCTCCTCGTGCGCCTGCGCCTTCTCCACGATGATGTCGGTCGCCTGCGCGATGTCGTCGTCGTAGCCGATCCCGAAGACGAACTTCTGGCGCAGTGTCTCGTAGGCGACCGGGTTGGTGACGGCGCCGTTCGCGAGGTCGCCGTTCGGTACCGTGATCCGCTCGTTGTCGAACGTCCGGACCCGCGAGACGCGCAGGTCGATGTCCTCGACGCGGCCGGCGTTCCCGTCCCACTCGATCCAGTCGCCGACCTCGAACGGCTTGTCCTTCAGGATGAATATCCCGGCGACGAAGTTGCCGAGGAGGTCCTGCGCGGCGAAGCCGACCGCGAGCGCGATGGCGCCGCCGAAGACGGCGAACGCCGAGAGGAACGCGCCGTAGCCCGCCATCGTGAATCCGATGGCGATCGCCGCCACCCAGACGACGGCGTTCGCCACGCTCGACCCGAGGCTGAGAACGGCCTCGTCGAACCCTCGCGACCTCAACACCCGTTTGACCGCCGGCACGAGCACGACCTTGCCCAGCAGCAACACGCCCACGAACCCGACGAGGAACAGGGCCACCGAGAAGAGGATCCCCGTCAGGGCCGCGCTCAATCCGAACCCGCCGAACTGTAGTGGTAGCATCACGCACCCATTCGGAGAGGTATTTAAAGAAGCTACTGGCAGCGCAGTTGTTTATCCCGGGTCCGTCGCCCGGTTCGGAGCCGCACGCGACCCGCGAACCGGGGTCCGCTCAGTCGCCGCGGACCGCGAGCGGTCCGTCGCCGCGGGCGACCCCGCGAAGCCGCCGCCCGTGGACGTCGTCCGCGCGGATCCGGTCGATCACCGCGGAGGGGAGCCACCCGTCGCGGCCCGCCGGCGAGCGGGCGGGGTCGACGCCCGCCGGTCGGAGGTCGTCCGGGAGGTACCGCGCGTAGGTCGGGAGCCGCTCGCGGAGGGGCATCCCGCCCGCGTCGGCGACCGCCCGGAGGCCGTCGAGGTCGGGCCACTCGTAGGCCGGGTTGATGTAGTCGTCCGTCACCGGCGAGACGCCGCCGAGGTCGTCTATCCCGCAGTCGACGAGGTCGGCCGCGGGCGAGAGGTTCGGCGGGACCTGTACCGACACCTCCGGGGGGAGCGCCGCCCGGGCCATCGCGACGACGCGGCGCATCGTCCGGAGATCGGGCTTCGCGAAGTCCGACCGCTCGTTCGGGACGACGTTCTGCACGATCACCTCCTGAACGTGGCCGTGGCGCTCGTGGAGCCGACGTATCGCGAGCAGGCTCTCCGCGCGGTCCCGCCAATCCTCGCCGATGCCGACGAGGACCCCAGTGGTGAACGGGACGCCCCGCCGGCCCGCGGCCCGGATCGTGTTGAGCCGCTGGCCGGGCGTCTTTCGGCGGCCCCCCGAGTGCGCGTCGACGTCGGCGGTCGTCTCCAGCATGACGCCCATCGAGGCGTTCACCTCCCGCAGCTCCGCGAACTGCGCCTCCGTGAGGTCGCCGGGGTTCGAGTGCGGGAGCAGCCCCTCCTCCAAGGCGATCTCGCAGGCGCGATACAGGTAGTCGTGGACCGAGTCGAACCCCCACTCGTCGAGCGTCTCGTGGATTTCGGTGTACCGGTCGTCCGGCTCGTCGCCGAACGTGAACAGCGCCTCCGTGCAGCCGGCGTCGGCGCCGACGCGGCAGCGCTCGCGGATCTCCGCCGGCGAGAGCAGGGAGGCCTCGCCCGGCACGTCGTAGTAGGTGCAGTAGGTGCAGGTGTACCGGCAGGCGGTCGTCAGGGGCACGAAGACGTTCCGGGCGAAGGTGAGCCGCTCCGCGGGGTCGACGTCGGCGGGCGTCACCGAGAGCAGCCGCTCCACGCGGTCCGCGTCGATCGAGAGGTCGATCCCGTACTCGCCGGCCGCCGTGAACACGTCCGCTTCTCACGCTCGCGGTTCAAAAAGGATCGCGGTCCCGGATCCCTCGCGCCCGTCGGCTTCGCGCTCGACGCCCCGGTCGCTCGGATGCGGTCCGTCCCGGCTCACTCCCGTTCGACGCCGACCCGCCCGTCCGTCGCGTCGAGCGCGAAGCCGGCGTCGCGGAGCCACCGCGCCGCCCTGCCGCCGTCGGCGTCGTCGTCCGTGCCGTCGTCGCCGCCTTCCACGCCGTCCGCCTCGGCGTGGATCAGCAGTTCCGCGAGGTCCGCCGGCTCGTCCACGTCGGTCGCGAGCCGGTGGGAGTCGACGACCGCGACGCTCGCGCCGACCTCCGCGGCGATCCGCCGGTGGTCGAGGTAGGAAGCGCCGTGGTAATCCACCCGAAACGCCGGGTGGCTCGCGACGAAGGCGTTCGTCCCGCCGCCGCGACCGGGCGCGATCGCGACGTCGGCCTCGCGACCGGCCGCGAACAGCTCCCGGAGCGCCTCGGGCGTCGCGAGCGCGAGGTCGGCCATGACGACCGCGACGGGCGTCGCGTCCTCCGGAGAGTCGTCGACCCGCGCGTCGAGCGCCGCGTTGACCGCGTCGGTCAGCGGCCGCTCGTCGACGTCGACGGGGCACGCGAGGTCGGCCTCGACCGGGCCGGTGGCGAGCACCCGCGAGTCGCCGTCGGCGGCCCGGACCGCGTCGAGCACGTCGCGGAGCATCGCCCGCGCGAACGCCTTCCGCTCGTCCGGGTCGAGGACGGCGGAGAGCCGCGACTTGGGGCGGTCGGTCGAGAACGGGACGAGGACCTCCATCGGGAGGGTCGCCCTAGAACAGGGATTCCAGCTCGTCGCTGTCGTCGCTGACGAGCTCGTCGAGGTTCTCGTCGCTCTCCTCGCGGATCTCGTCCAAGTTGTCCTGCGCCTCGATGGCGACCTGCTGGAGCTCCTTGATCCGCGGGACGTTCGTGACGCCCGCCAGCAGGATCACCGTCGCGACGAAGCCGGCGCCGCGGTACGGGTAGTCCCCGCCGCGGACCTCCATCGAGCCGGTCTGCTCTTCGAGCCACTTCCGCCCGCGCTCGATACCCTTCCGGTTGAGGTACTCCGGCGGTCCCGCGAGCACGAGCAGCGCGCGCTCCGCGCCCTCGATCTCACAGGGCAGCGTGAGCCGCCCCAGCGCCGCCTTGCGGACGAGGCTGGTGATGCGGTTCGTGGTGTGCGCGCTGTCGAGCTCGTCTCCCCCGTCGTCGTTGCGGAGCCGCGAGAGCAGTCCCCCCGAGCTGCGCTCCTCGACCTCCTCCTCCGCGTAGCCGACGGTGGAGACGCCGCCCCCGGAGAGCGTGTTGATGATCTCCGAGGAGTCGACGACGCTCTCGGCGACCTCCTGCCCCTGCTGGATCTCGCCGGCGCCGAAGAGGATGCCGAACCGCCGGACGATCTCCTCGTTGATCTCCTCGTAGCCGCCCTGAACGGACTCGCCCGTCTTCCGCCAGGCGTCGTTGTCGAACACCATCAGGTTGTCCACCTCGCGGACGAACGTCTGGAACGAGCGGGCCGCGTTGAGGGTGTAGATCCCGCCCTCGTCGCTACCCGGCAGGACCCCGAGCCCGTAGACGGGCTCGGTGTAGATCCGCTTGAGGTGTTTCGCGAGCACCGGCGCGCCGCCGGAGCCGGTACCGCCGCCGAGCCCGGCGACGACGAGGAACGCGTCGACCTCGTGGACCGGGATCGAGTCGATGGCGCCCTGCACCTCGTCGATGTCCTCCTCGGCGATCTCCGCGCCGAGCTCGTTGTCCGCGCCGACCCCGTGGCCCTTCACCCGGGACTGCCCGATGAGTACGCGCTGGTCCTCGGCGACGTGCTCGAGGCCCATCAGATCGGCCTTGGCCGTGTTGACGGCCGCGGCCGCGCGGACGATCTCCGATCCCGTCCGCTTGTCGTACTCCAGGAATTTGTCGACGACTTTCCCCCCCGCCTGTCCGAATCCGATCATTGCAAGTTTCATCGTGTGCTCCCTCGGCCTTTGAAAGAAACAGAACGTGAAGGCATATTTAAGCCTTCGGTTGCCGTTACCATCGCTGATAGCCACCTGAGTGACACGAACGGCGCCGCGACTTCGGTGTCGTCGCCCGGATCGCCGTCCAGTCCCCCGATCGATCCCGTCATCGCACGCCGAGGTGCGCGCCGAGCGTGGTCAGTTCGCCGGGGTCGACGCCGAACGCGGCGACGTCGTTGTCCGCGGTCGTGTTGTCGAACTGTAACGACCGGTACTGGTCGGGCCCCATCGGAAAGCCGGGCACGGCGCCCAGCACCGACAGGCCGATTTTGGCGAGCGGCATCGGCAGCGGGACGATGGTGACGCCCTTGCGTTCGGCCTCGTACACGAGGTCGGTCACCTGCCGGAGCGTCAGCGTCTCCGGGCCGCCGATCTCATAGGTCTCGCCGACGTGTTCCTCCTCCTCCAGCGCGTCCACCAACATCGGAACGAGGTCCTCGACGTGGATCGGCTGGAACCGGGTCTTCCCGCCGCCGGGAAGCGGGTACAGCGGAAGCCCCGGGGCGAACATCCCCTTCAGCCGCTTGGTGAACGAGACGAACTCCCCGCCCTCGCCGAAGACGACCGACGGCCGGAAGATCGTCCAGTCGAGGCCGCTCCGGCGAACGATCTCCTCGGCCTCCCCCTTCGCGCGGATGTACGCCGTGTCGCCGTCGGGGTCGGCCCCGAGCGCGCTGAGCTGGAGGAACCGGTCGACCCCGCCCGCCTCGGCGGCGTTCACGAGGTTCTCCGTGCCGCCGCGGTGGATCCGGTCGTGCATCACGTTGCCGCCCTTCGGCTCGAACAGCGGCGAGAGCGCGACCAGATTCACCACGGCGTCCTGCCCCTCCACCGCCCCGGCGATCGAGTCGTAGTCCGTGACGTCGCCCCTGACGACGTCGACGCCCTCCGGCGTCTCGCTCCCCGAGCGGGAGAGGGCGGTCACGTCGTGGCCCCCCTCGGCGAGCGCGCGACAGAGGTACGACCCGATGAACCCGGTCCCGCCTGCTACCAACACCTTCATGCGCGGAGTAATGCGAGGAGCCCCCGTAAACCTACCGCGATGTCGGGCGGCGCGCGGAGCGGTGTCGCGGTTTCGGCCTCGGCGGCCGGCCTCACTCCAATCTCGTTCAGGACCGGGATCAGACCTCGTTCCGTGCTCGCGTCCGCCTCACTCCGAGTCGCTCTCCGGCACGGTCAACACCGGCACCGGGGAGGTCCGGACGGTGCGCTCGGCGACGCTCCCGAGCAGGTAGCGCTCGACGCCGGTCAACCCCCGGGTGCCCATGACCACGAGGTCGACGTCGTGGTCCGCGATATACGACCGGATCCCGCGGGCCGCCGACGAGCCGACCTCGACGCGTTCGACCGTCTCCACGCCCGCCGCCTCGGCGACGGCGACGGCGTCCGCGACCGTCTCCTCGGACGCCGACACGAGCGCGTCGGTGCCCGAGTACGCCTCGGCCCCGATGGTCCCGACGTCGACGACGGAGAGCACGTGGAGCGTCGCCCCGCTTCGCGCCGCCAGCGCCACGGCGCGGTCGAGCGCCTCGACGGCCCGATCGCTCCCGTCAGTCGGCAGGAGCACGTTCCGGTACGGGTACCGCGGCGCCCCGCCGTCGGGCCGGAGGCTGAGCACCGGGACCGGCGACCGGCGCACGACGCGCTCGGTCGTGCTCCCGAGGAGTAGTTGGTCGAGGCCCTCCCGCCCGCGCGTCGGCATCGCGACGAGGTCGACCTCGTGTTCCGCCGCGTACGCGACGATCGTCTCGCCCACGCCGCCCTGGAGCACCGCCGTGACGGTCTCGACGCCGCGGTCAGCGGCCCGCTCCGCGGCCGCGTCGACGACGTCCTCGCCCTCGCGTTCGAGCACGTCGACCACGTCTCGACCGACTCGCGTGACGCTGTCGTGGGTCGTGTCGGCGACGTTGAGCACGTGGACCGTCGCGTCGTGGTCCGCGGCCAGGTCGAGGACGTGGTCGAACGTCGCGTCCGCCCCGTCGCCGCCGTCGGTCGGGAACAGGATCCGGTCGAACATGCGCGGAGAGTCGCGGCCGACCGATAAAAAACGCCCGCGCCCGTCGACCGGTCACGCGCCGCCGTCGCCGCCGGCTCCCGGTCTCCCGCCGCCCGCTCCGTCGCCGCCGTCGATCGACGCTATCCGCACCGTCGAGATCCGGGCACCGTCGACGGCGGTGACCTCGAAGCGGTGGCCGCCGGCCTCGGCGACGTCGCCCGATTCCGGCGTGCGGCCGAGCCGGTCCAACACGAGCCCGCCGAGCGTGTCGTACCCGTTGCCCTCGAGGTCGGTCCCGAGCGCGTCGTTGACGACGGAGAGGGAGACGGAGCCGTCGGCCTCGTACGCGCCGCCCTCCCGCGTGCGGATCGTGTGCTCGCCGCGCTCGGTGTCGAACTCGTCGCGGAGGTCGCCGACGAGCGCCTCCGCGATGTCCTCGACGGTGACGATCCCCTCGAAGGCGCCCCACTCGTCGACGACGGCGGCCATCTGCCGGCGCTCCTCCCGGAACTGGACGAGGAGGTCGCCGATCGCCGTCGTCTCGGGCACGACGACGATCTCCCGCGCGAGGCCGGCGGCCGTCGCCGACTCGTCGCCGTCCTCGCCGGCGCGCAACACGTCCTTCACGTCGACGAAACCCACCACGCGGTCGGCGTCCTCGTCGGTCACGACCGGGTACCGAGTGTGTCCCGCCTCCAGCACCGTCTCGCGGATCTCGGGGAGGGTCAGCTCGGCGGCGAGGGTCACCACGTCCGGCCGCGGCACCATCACCTCCCGGACGACGGTGTCGTCGAGCTGGAAGACGCCCTCGATCATGTCGACCTCGCTGGGGTCGACGCGGCCGGCCTCGCCCGAGCGCGCGAGGACGCGCCGGATCTCGCGTTCGCCCATCGTCTCGTCGGTCTCCGACGCGGGCGGGATCCCGATGGCGCGGGTGAAGGCGTTCGCGGCCCCGTTGAAGACGACGATGCCGGGCGAGAACAGGTAGTAGGAGAGCTTCATCGGCGGGGCGAGCATGAGCGCCATGCGCTCGGCCTGCGCGATGGCGATCGTCTTCGGCGCCAGCTCGCCGAACACCACGTGGAGGAAGGTGATGACGCTGAACCCGATCGCGAACGCGACGAGGTGGACCGCGCTCTCCGGGAGCACGGACCCGAGCACGGGCTCGATGAGCGCGGCCACCGCGGGCTCGCCGATCCACCCGAGCCCGAGCGACGCGAGCGTGATCCCGAGCTGCGTCGCCGCGAGGTAGTCGTCGAGACTCCCCATCACGTCCTGGAGCGCGCCCGACCCGGGCCGACCCTCGGCGGCGAGCTGTTCGACCGAAGTGGACCGGACCCGGACGAACGCGAACTCCGACGCGACGAAGAAGCCGTTCAGCACCACCAACACCAGCGCGCCGAACACGCGACTGACGGAGACCGCGACGGCTACCATCGATGCCTCCCTGTCGGTCGCGGCGCGGGAGCGTGGCTGGTCATGACGGTAGTTCGTCAGCGGGTCACTAAAAAGGGGCACGTCCACGCCCCCGGAATCCGGAGGGCACGTCGCGCTCGCGGAACCCGGACCGTTTATTCCCCGGCGCGTCCGAGCGCGACCATGCTGATCACGCTGGAGGGGCTCGACGGGAGCGGGAAGACGACCGTCTGGGAGGCGCTCCGCGAGCGCTACCCCGACGCGACGTTCACCCGGGAGCCCACCGACAGCTGGTACGGCGAGGCGGTCGACCGGTCGATCGCGGCCGACGACGCCGATCCGCTCGCGGAGCTGTTCCTGCTGACCGCGGACCACGCGAACCACCTCTCCGGGACGATTCGGCCCGCCCTCGCCGACGGCGACCTCGTCGTCTCCGACCGCTACTCCGACTCCCGCTTCGCTTATCAGGCCGCGACGCTCGACGCGAGCGACGTCGCGCTCGGCGGTGTCGACCCCCTCGAATACATCCGACGCGTCCACGAGCCCTTCTCGCGGCCGCCCGACGCGACGGTCTACCTCGACCTGGACGCCCGCGCCGCCGCCGAGCGCGCGGGCCGCACGAACAAGTTCGAGCAGGACGGCTACCTCGCCGCGGTCCGCGACAACTACGAGCGGCTGATCGAGGCGGAGCCGGACCGGTTCGTCCGCGTCGACGCGGCGCGGTCGCCCGAGGACGTCACGGCCCGCGTCGCGGAGGTCGTCGCGGACCTGGTCGAGGAGTAGGTCGCCGCCCGCGTGATTTCGTCCGGGTCGTCCCCCTACTGCGTGTCCGGCAGCTCGTACTCCTCCGGCGAGGGCACGTAGAGGTAGTCGATGGCCGCGCCGAGCACGACCGGGAGGAAGACGAGCAGTCCGAACAGGACGGTCGTGCTGCCGAGGTTGACCCCGGCGCCGACGTTGAGCGCGCCCGTGAACACGAGCGTCGAGATCAGTAGGAGCATCGGTGTCAACACGATCGTGTACACCACCGACCCCCACGACGTCGACAGCCGAAGCCGGAAGAAGCGGGTCGTCACCCCGGCGACCAGCGTGTGGAACGCCACGAGGGCGAGGAGGCTGACGAACCCGATCAGCGCGAGCATACCTCCCGTACGGGCTCCCGGCATTTGCCCCTATCGCCCCGGCGCTGCCGGCGGCCGATCCGCGAGCGTCCGCGGCCGATCCGCGAGCGTCCGCGGCCGGTCCGCGAGCGTCCGCGGCCGGTCCGCAGGCGTCCGCGGCCGGTCCGCCCTGACTCCCACTTAAACCGCGCCGTCGTTCCCCTGCTGACGCGCCGCCGACAGGAGTCCCGCGACGGGGTCGACGTACTCGTAGCCGGGGATCACGCCCTGCACGTAGGTCCCCTCGACGAAGTCGATGAGCGCCCCCGCATCGTCGACGCCGCGTCGCTCGTTGATATCGGTCAGCTCGAACTCGACGGCGATCTCGTCGTCGCCGACCGCGACGGTCGGGTCGAACTCGCGGTCGCCGCGCGTCACGCCGCCGACGTCGACGACTCGGAGCTCGAACGTCTCGGTCCACCCCTCCTCGACCACCTCGGCGACCTCGCTCGCGGTCGCCGCCGAGAAGGTCGGCACCCGGACGGTCACCGCGAACCGCACTCGGCCGTCCTCGGCGGGCTCGGCGCGGACCGTCCCGTCGAACGCGGTCGTTTCGGAGGTCCACACGCCCGCGTCGTCCGCGGGCTCGAAGGAGCCGTGGTCCGCGAACGCGCGTCGGACCCGCCCGGGAAGCTCTGTCTCGCTCATACAGAGAGAGAGGCGCGGCGCGAACAAAAGCGCGTTGCGTCACCGGTAGTGGCACGCGAAGCCGATACTGGTGCGCCTTTGTGTCCGGACGGTGAACGCCGGGTATGGCAGCGCAGTTCCTCTCGACCGAGGCCCTCGTCGACGCGCTCGCGGACGCCTCGTTCGACCGTCCGCCGGCCCTCGTCAGCAACGCCCACATGACCGGACTCGGCGTCGCCCGCGCGCTCGACGCCCACGGCGTGCCCGTGATCGCGCTCGACCGCGCCGGCGACGGGGAGGGGGTCGGCGCGGCCGACGCCGACTCCGACGGCGTCGACGCGGTCCGCCACGACGGCCTCGCCCCGCCCTCGGACGCGGTCGACTTCGCGGGCGCGGTCAGCTACCCCCTCGACGACCTCGACGGCTTCCGCGACGACGTGGAGGCGGTCGTCGACGCCGCGGGGACCGAGGCGGTCGCGTTCGGCTGCATGGACGAGTGGGCGCTGGCGTACGCCGAGGCCGACCCCGACGGCGTCCGGCTCCCCTTCGCCGGGATCGACACGCTCGACGACGTGTTGAACAAGTCGTCGCTGTACGCGGCCTGCGAGGCGCTCGGCGTGCCGTACCCCGAGACGTACCGGCTGGCGGAGACCGCGTCGGCGGCGACGCGCGAGCCGGACGCCGGGGTCGACGAGGCCGCCGCCGCGCTCGGCTTCCCGCTGGTGGTGAAACCCGAGCTCAAGCGCGACTTCGAGGAGGCGTTCGGCACCAACGTGATCGAGGTCGCCGACCGCGACGAGCTGGCGGACGTCGCGGCGGCCGCGAGCGACGAGGGGATCGCCGTGATGGCCCAGAAGCGCGTCGACATCGCGACGGGTCGGGACCACTCGCTCGCCTCCTACGTGCCGCCGTCGGGGACCGGCGACGCGCTCGCGGTCGTCGGCAACGCGGCGGTGCGGTACCCCCAGCAGTTCGGCACGTCCTGTCTGGTCGAGACGGCCGACGAGCCCGCGATCGCGGAGCGCGCGCTCGCGGTGCTCGACGACGCCGGCTACCACGGGATCAGCGAGGCGGAGTTCGTCTTCGACGCCGACCGCGAGGAGTACCTCCTGCTCGACGTCAACACCCGCCCGTGGAAGTGGATCTCGATGCCCGTCGCCGCGGGGGCGAACCTCCCGATGGCCGCCTACGCCGCGGTCACCGACGCGGCGTACGAGTCCGGCGGAACCGAGCCGACCCGGTGGGTGTCCCTCCGAGACTACCTCTCGCTTCTCGCGGGCGACGACGCCTCCTGGGACCAGCTCTCGACCGCCGACTGGCGGCGGCTCGTCTCCGGCGCCTTCGAGCGCGAGGGCGACCTGACGACCGGCGTCTACCGGCCCTCCGACCCCGCCCCGGCCGCGAAGCTGTTCGAGACGGCGTTCGTCGACCGCGACTACTACTGCTCCTGTTGAGGCGACGGGCGCGGCGGTCGTCCCGCCGCGGCGAGCGGTGAACTCCCGCTCGGCGGCTCCGCCGAGTACGCGTCCGAGGGGCCCACTCGTTCGGTACGCGTCCGATGGGCCCGCTCGTTCGGTACGCGTCCGAGGGGCCCGCTCGTTCGATTCGATCGAAGCGGCCCTTACCGCTCGCCCCGACGCGGGACTCGGCCTCCCCGACGGAACGAGCGCGCGGGCGACTGCGTAAAGCCTACCAGCACGCCGACCGCTACGTTACACTCCCTCCCTCCGTCTCATGACGAACGCCCTGCAAACCGCCTTCTTCGTCTTCTCGACGGGGATCGTCGCGACGGTCCTCATCGGGCTGCGGTCCCGGAACCTCCAGGCGGTCGTGAACGGGGTCGCATCCGCCGTCGCGGCCGCCCTTCCGACGTTCACCGAGTTCGTATTCGCGCTCACAAGCGGGGCGGACGTCGCGTTCGGCCCCGCGCTCTCCGCGTGGATCGCCGTCGCGGGGTTCCTCCACATGCTGGGGATGCTGGGGTGGTACGACACCGTGCGGTGGTGGGACCACCTCACACACAGCGTCTCCGCCGCGCTCGTCGCGGCAGTCGTCTACGCGAGCCTCCGGGCCCCGTCCGCGCTCGGATCGCAAGTCTCGGGCCCCTACGCGGCCATTTTCACAGTCCTGTTCACGCTCGGCGCCGGCGTCTTCTGGGAGTTCATGGAACTGGCCGCCCGCGACCTCGGCGAGTACATCGACAGACCGCCGGTGCTCGAGTACTACGGGCTCCGCGATACGGTGCTCGACATGACGTTCAACGGGGTCGGCGCCGTCGTCGTGGTCGCGTTCGACGTCCGCGTGTTCGTCTCGGACGTCGAGCAGGTCCCGCGGGCCGCTGAAACGGCCGTCGTCGGAGGGAGCGTCCTCCTGTTCGTCGGCGCGCTCGCTCTCG
Source organism: Halorubrum sp. Eb13 (assembly GCF_002252895.1). Classification (NCBI taxonomy): domain Archaea; kingdom Methanobacteriati; phylum Methanobacteriota; class Halobacteria; order Halobacteriales; family Haloferacaceae; genus Halorubrum; species Halorubrum sp. Eb13. The sequence continues at coordinate 24,196 of NZ_NHPE01000098.1, forward strand.
GATTCGCCCTCGAACGGATCCGAAACGGCGCGACGAACTCCGACTGAGAACGTGGTGCCGCTGAAATCAGCGACACCGACACGAACTTCGCGTCGAAAACGGGTTACGACGTCGACGGCGACATCTGGATGTTGAGGCTCTTCTGGACGAGCTGGGTGAACGCCATCGAGCACAGGAAGTACCAGAGGATCCACATCTGGATCGGGCCGACGATGCCCGTGTCCCACGTGACGGTCCCGGCGAGCGGCACCACGAGCTCCTGCGCGGCGACCTCGGGGTACGCGGAGTCGGAGCCGCGGTAGCCGATCACCCAGAACATCCACAGGAACGCCGGGATGGTGAGGAACATGATCCACACCATCGGGCGGAACTGCTCTTTGAACATCCCGAGCTGGTCGCCCATCGCGTCCATCTGCTCCTCTTGGATGGCGTCGAGCGCCTCGTCGTCGTCGCGCTCTTTCGCCTCCTTACGGCGGTCTTGGATGTCCTTCATCCGCTCTTGGTACTGGCTCATCTTCTCCATGTCCATGAGCCCCGCCCGAAGCAGCGTGGAGTACAGCCCGGTCCCGAGCGCGATCACCATGATGACGACGTAGAAGGGGACGAGGTTCAGCAGGGGACCGAGGACGATGTCGATCGCCCCCGCGATCGCGTCCCGGACGGGACCGACGGCGTAGCCGACGAAGGCGCCGACCGTCGCGACGGCGGCGAGCTTGTCCCACTTCGTCCACGACGTCGTCTCCGGGGTCTCGACGTCCCCCCCGTCGTCTCCGTCGTTCTCGTTCATCCCCGCCTCGATCTCGTCGGGGTCTGCGAGCGCGAAGCCGCGTTCGCCGTCGACGAGGATCTCCTTCTCGATGAGGCGGCCCCACTGGCCGCTGGTGATCTCGTCGCGGACGTCGACCCACTGGACCTCGCCGTCGGTGGCGCGGTCGAGGACGATCTCTAAGGCGTCCCGCATCTCGCCGTCCTCGTCGACGAGCGAGCGGACTCTCCGTTCGACCTTACTCATTATCGGTCGGTTAGCGGCCGACGGTTAAGAACCTTGTAGGATCGAGGCGCGGGTCGCCCCGCCGAACGCGCGCTCTTACGCCTCGACGACGTCGCGGATCCGGTCGAAGACCTCGTCCGGCGCCGCCTCCCCGTCGACCTCGACGAGGACGCCCTCGTCGCGGAAGTGGTCGACCACGGGCTCGGTGTTGTCGTAGA
>NZ_NHPE01000012.1:0-18608 GCF_002252895.1 Halorubrum sp. Eb13
GGACAGGCGCCCGGTCCGGGCGCCTGTCCGGTCTGTTCCTCGACCATCTGCCCTTCCGCCTCGCGGCGGATCTCGTCGGCGCGGTCGGCGACCTCCTCGGCCTGTTCGTGTTCGCCGGCCTCTTCGAGGGCGCGCGCCTTCTCCTCGAGGACGCCCGCGCTCCGGTAGCCGAGGCGGATCGCGTTGTCGAAGCAGGTGACGGCGTCCTCGGCGAGCCCGCGCTCGACCAGCATGAAGCCGCGGTTGTACCACGCCTCGGCGAAGCGCGGGTCGGTCTCGACGGCGCGCTCGGCGTGTTCGAGCGCCTGCTCGCTGCGGCCGAACTCCCAGAGCGCGTACGCGAGGTTGGTCTCGGCGGTCGCGGCGTGCTCCGACGAGTCGTCGATCCGCAGCGCCTCCTCGTAGGCGCCGATCGCCTCGTCGTACTCCTCCAGTTCGGCGTGGGCCGCGCCCTTGTTCACCCACGCCTCCTGGGCCTCCAGCGAGTCCTCCTCGGCGAAGTGGGCGGCGCGCTCGAACGTCTCCGTCGCCTCCTCGAAGCGGTTGATCCCCATGTACGAGAGGCCGACGTCCATGAGTCGCTCGACGTCGATGGCGTCGCTCTCGACGTTTCGCCTGTCGAGGATGTCGGTGAGGACGCGGGAGTCGACGGGGTCGACCGTGTTCGGGTCGGCGTCGATCTCCTCGGGGTCGAGGGTGAACTCCTCGTAGTCGGCGTCGACGCCCTGCCCCGCGGAGAACTCGTGGCGGTCGTCGTCGCGTTCGTCGGTCATATGCCGCAGTTTGACGGTCACGACGCGTAAGGGTTGCGTCGCCGACCGAACGGCTACGTAGTCGGCGTCGACGACGCGGTGGGCCCTCTAGAGGCCGCAGTCGGTTATTTATAAGTAAGTGACCAGTCCGCGGCGAACAATTTCAAAGCCTCAGCCGCTCGGCTGTATATCGTCTCTGAGGCGGCGAACAACTCCAAAGCCCCAGCCGGGAGGCGGGCGCACGCTCGGTGCGCTCCTCACTCGGTCGCTGTCGCTCCCTCGCTGCGGTGCTTTCGTCGCCTGCGCCCGCCTCCCGGCTGCCCCTTTGAGTCCCGCCCGGCACCTCACACCTCCCCAGCCTCGTCGGTCGCCCATCGCTTCGCTCCGGGCGACCGACTCCCTCGCGCGTGCGACTCGCGCCCGGTGGGCGCTCGTCGGCACGCGCCACCGCTCGTTTATAAATAACGGTGACGCCCTTCCGCGGCCTACTTATATATTGCGTCGCCGCCGTCTCGGCTTCGTCACTCGCTCCGGGTCGTCGCCGACCGTCCACGGTTCCTCGCGGCCCGTCCCGGTCGCGAGCGAATCCTGCCCCGGTGCCGGTCGCTTATGTGCGTACGTCCGAAGAATGTGGTATGAACGAGGACTCTCGCGCAGACCGCCGCTCTCCCGTCGGCGAGCCCGTCGTCCGGGCCGACCCCGAGGTGACGGGCGAGCGGGCCGCGGAGGCGGTCGGCTTCGACCCCGACGACCCCGACAGCGTGGCCGAGGCGGCCGAGACGGTGGCCCGCTTCGCGGCCGGCGACGTCGGCGACGAGGACAACGTCCTGATGCTGCGCGGGGCGGCCGCGTGCGCGGCGCTCGTCCGCGGCGTCGGCTCGTACAAGGCGGCGGCCGAGCGCGCGGGCGACGGCGTCTCCGTGGCGTTCATCCGGAAGTGGGCCCGCGTCCACGACCTCCCGCAGGCGATCCGCCGCCAGGTCGCCGGCGGTCGGATAGCCCCGAGCGCGGCCAAACACGTCGCGCGCCTGGGCGGCACCGACCGCTACCTCCTCGCGTGGGCGACCATCGACGGCGGGCTCACGGTCCGCGAGGTGCGCTCGATCGCCTCCGCCGTCAACGACGGGTCCGACGTCGAGGCCGCGGTCCGCGAGGCCGGGTTCGAACTCGGCTCTCTCGGCGTCCGCTTGCCCCTCGACACGTACGTGGATCTCCGGCGCCGCGCCTCGAACCGCAACCTCGAACCCGGGGCGCTCGTCGCCGAAGCGCTCGACGGCTACTTCGCCGGCGCGTCCGAGTAGCCTTCCGCGAACCGGCCGACGGCGGCCGCGATCGCTTCCCGCCCGCGCTCGACCTCCTCCCACGCGATCGTCTCGTCCGGGTAGTGCGCCTCCGCGACCGTCCCCGGCCCCAGCAACACGGTCGGGATCCCCGCCGCGACGTAGTGTCTGGAGTCGGCGCCGTACGTCGCGCCGGTCGGCTCGGGGTCCGGGAGGCCGGCATCGACGAGCCCCGCCCGTGCGGCCTCGACGACCGGCTCGTCGACGGCGACCTCGCTCGCCTCGAACTGCACCGAGAACCGCTCGAACGTCGGCGGACGCTCGCGCAGCCACGGGTCCTCGGCGACGACCTCGTCCAACCGCGCGCGGAACGCCGCCTCCACCTCGTCGACCGTCTCGCCCGGCGCGACCCCGATCCGGAACTCGGCGGCGAGCGTCGCCGGCACCGTCGACGCCCACGACCCGGCCTCGACCCGCCCGCAGACCACCGGCCACGGCACCGGGAACTCCGCGTACAGGGGGTGGGTCACCGACTCGCCGCGCTCCGTTTCGAGGTCCATGAACGCCTCCCGGATCGCCTCGAACCGCGGGAGGACGTCCTCGCCGCGCCAGCGCGTGGCGGCGTGCGCGCTCCGGCCGCTCAGCTCCAGCCGCGCCATCAGCGACCCCTCGGTGGCGATCACGGGGCGCAGCTCGGTCGGCTCCGCGACGATCGCCGCGTCGCGCTCGAAGGGGTACGGGTTCGCGAGCGCCGCGGTCGCCGCGCCGTACCCGCCGTCCTCCTCGCCCGCGACCGCCTCGACGACGACGCGGAGCCCGCTCTCCGGGAGGTCGACTTCTCCGGCCGCGACCGACTCCCGGACGTCGAGCGCCGCGCCCACACAGGCCGCGACCCCCGATTTCATGTCCGCCGCGCCGCGAGCGGTGAGGGTCTCGTCGCCGCCGTCGCCGCCGTCGGCACCACCTCCATCACCGCCACCGCCCCACTCCGGTTCGAAGGGGTCGCTCGACCACTCCGCGGGCTCGGCCGGGACCACGTCGATGTGGCCGTTCAGCACGACCGTGGGGGTGGGATCGCCGTCGACGCCATTCTCGCTCGCCCCGCCGAGTTCGAGCACGCCCCCGACGCTCCGGCGTCCCGTCACGTCCGCCTCGTCGAGGTCGTCCGGGAAGGAGGGGTGCCCCGCGAGGAGGTCGGCGTCGGCGTCCCACGCGTACGTCTCGAAGCCGAGGTCGCCGAGCCGCTCCTCGACGAAGTCGGCCGCGGCCGCCTCCTCGCCGGCGGTGGAGGCGAACCCACAGAGGTCGGCGGCGAACCCGCGCATGTCGAAGTCCATGTTCGCGGCGACGGCGGCGCCCGTGAAACCGTTTCGGATCCGGCGGACGACGGCGTTTCGGCGGGCCCGCCGCGGGTGGTTTCTAAACGTTTATCCGTGGTCTGTCCCTACCGATCCGTGTCTGGGCCGGTAGCTCAGTTAGGGAGAGCGTCCGGCTTTTAACCGGACGGTCGGGGGTTCGAATCCCTCCCGGCCCGTGCTTCTCGCGGCGAGCACTTCGCGAGCCGCGAGGCCGTCGACGAGGGAGGGTTCGAACCAGGGAGCACGCAGCGCCGAGCAGAGCGAGACGACCGTGCGAGTGGGGTTCGAATCCCTCCCGGCCCGCTGTACCGCCGCGAGCAATATGGCGAGCGACGGCGCCGCTCGCTGGCGTCGAAAGGGAAAACAGAGCGTGTGTCGGTATCGTCGGCGTTACCCGGTTCAGTACCCGAGCCGCTCGCGCACGAGGACGACCGTCGTCCGGTCCTCCTCGGGCTCCTGCCGGTAGATGAGCTGTTTCGCGATCGACGACTCGACGCCGTACGCCTCCTGCGCACGCTCGTTCTCCAGCGGGTACGCGACCGACTCCAGCCGGTCGAGGGCGTCGTCGAGCGTGGGGACGATCTTGTTCGCGCCGCTGACGATGACGACGTTGCCGGCGGCGAACGGGTACGCGCCGATCCGGCTGCCGGAGAGGTCGGCGGCGACGAGTTCGCCCGTCTCCGCGATCGCGTTGATCCCGCCGAGGAAGTAGTCCGCGGTCTGGGCCGTCCGGCGCGCGGCCTGTCGCTCGGCGTCGTCGTCGATGCCCCAGATCTCGTCCGGGAGGCTCTCCCAGTCGTGATCGCCGTCGCTCAGGAGCTCGTCGAAGCCGATCTCCTCCAGCGTCGTCGAGTGACCGTTCATCACCGACGCGCCCGCGGGGATCCGCGCTTCGACCGCCTCCAGCGCCTCGTCCGCCGAGTCGACGACGACGACCTCGAACCCGTTGGCCTCGAGGTTCGCCACCGCCGCTTCGACGGTCTCGTCGTCGGGGAGTTGGTCGAGCGCGTCGTCGATCGCCGTGTCGTCTGCGTAGTCGGCTTTCTGTTGTGGCATGGTGAAGTGAACGCGAATCGGGACCGCGGTGCGCCGCTCCGTGGCCGAGTCCACGTCGAGAGCGGCCGGGGTCCGTCTCGTATTCCACCCGAGGCGCGGCCGACACTTAACGGCTCGCGAACCCTCGTGTCGGGTGGTGACACCGGTGTTATCGTCGTGTCGGTGGGGTGACCGCTCGGGGCGCTCGGCAGAGCGACTGCGCGGAGCGCTCGGCGGTGCGACCGGCCGACGCCGCGAACGGCGAGCCGCCGGCTCGGCGCTCGGTCGTCTCGATAAAAAACGCGTGTCGTCGAGGCCCGCGAGGGCGCGCGACGGTCGGTCGGGGGGCGATACGGCGTCGGCGTCAGGTCGGAACGGATGGGGCGCGTGAGTTCTCGCCGAACTTCACACCTCGCGGGTCGCGTGCGCTCACGGGGCGACGCGCCCCGTTCGCTTCGAGGTCTCCCTGCGGTCGACCTCGCTCGCTCCCCGCTCGGTATCGAGGTTCTTTCAGAACCTCGCTTACATCGCGCCGCCCATGCCGCCCATGCCGCCCATGCCGCCGCCCATGCCGCCGGGCGCGCCGCCGGGGCCGCCCTCGTCGCCGCCGTCGTCGGTGCCGCCGCCCTTGAGGTCGCCGGCCGCGATGACGTCGTCGATGCGCAGGATCATGACGGCCGCCTCGGTGGCGGACTCGATGGCCTGGGTCTTGACGCGGAGCGGCTCCACGACGCCCTCGGCCTCCATGTCGATCACGTCGCCCGTGTAGGCGTCGAGACCGGCGCCGAACTCGCCGGCGTCGTGCCGGGAGCGGAGGTCGACGAGCGAGTCGATGGGGTCGAGACCAGCGTTCTCGGCGAGCGTGCGCGGGACGACTTCCAGCGCGTCGGCGAACGCCTCGACGGCGAGCTGCTCGCGGCCGCCGACGGAGTCGGCGAAGTCGCGGAGCTGCAGCGCGAGCTCGGCCTCGGGGGCGCCGCCGCCGGGCAGGACCTGCCCGTCGAGCAGCGTCGTGCGGACGACGCCGAGCGAGTCCTCGATGGCGCGCTCGACCTCGTCGACGACGTGTTCGGTGCCGCCGCGGAGGATGAGCGTGACGGACTTCGCCTCTTCGACGTCCTCGACGAAGATGCGCTCGTCGCCGCCGATGTCCTTCTGGGCGACGGAGCCGGCGAAGCCGAGGTCGTCCGACTCGATGTCCTCGAGGTTGGAGACGACGCGGCCGCCGGTCGCGCGGGCGAGGCGATTCAGGTCGCCGGACTTCGCGCGGCGGACGGCGAGGATGCCCTCCTGCGCGAGGTAGTGCTGGGCCATGTCGTCGATGCCGTCACCGACGAAGACGACGTCGGCGCCGATGTCGACGAAGTGGTCGACCATCTCGCGGAGCTGCTCTTCCTCCTGGTCGAGGAACTGCTGGAGCTGGTCGGGGTCGGTGACGTTGACTTCGGCGTCGATCTCCGTCTCCTTCACTTCGATGGCGCCGTCGAACAGCGCCACGTCCGCGTCCTCGACGGCGAAGGGCATGTTCTCGTCGACGCGCTCCTTGTCGACGATGACGCCCTCGACGAGCTCGGACTGGTCGATCGAGCTGCCGACGACCTTCTCGACGGAGACGTTCTCCGTGTCGATGCCGTCGTCGTCCTTGACCGCGAGGACGGAGTCGACGACGAGCTCGGCGAGGAGGTCCTTGGAGTTCTCCGCGCCCTTGCCCGTCATCGCCGTCTCGGCGATCTCGACGAGCGTGTCGTAGTCGTCCTCGGAGACTTCGATGGCGTCCTCCTCGAGGATCTCCTTGGCCTTCTCGGCGGCCTGACGGTACCCCTGCGCGAGGGTCGTCGCGTGGATGTCCTGGTCGAGGAGCTCCTCGGCCTGATCGAGGAGCTCACCGGCGACCACGACCGCGGAGGTGGTGCCGTCGCCGACCTCCTCCTCCTGCGTCTCGGAGACCTCGACGATCATGTTGGCCGCCGGGTGGTCGATGTCCATCTCCTTCAGGATGGTGACGCCGTCGTTCGTGACGACGACGGACCCGCCGGAGTCGACGAGCATCTTGTCCATCCCTTTCGGGCCGAGCGTGGTGCGGACGGACTCCGCGACCGCCTTGCCGGCCGTGATATTCATGTTCTGCGCGTCCTTTCCGGAAGTTCGCTGCGACTCCTCAGAAAGTACGATCATGGGCTGATTGCCCATCCGCTGGCGCTGTGACATTACAACCTTTGATTGTTTGTGATTCTATATAAACCCTTCGTTCAGGTCGTGCGAAACCGCAACACGGTGGGCGGTATTCCTCCGGCATGTGGCTCGTTATCACGGGTGTTTATATAGAACGACAGATCGAGCGTCGGGGCGCGATCGTGTATACACGGACTGCGGTGGCGCGTTCCGGTGAGCGGCCTGTCGGGCCGCGACCCGTCGGTGCGAGGGAGGCGGCGGCTTCGGCGGCGGTCGCTGCTGACGCAGAAACAGTCTCCGATAAGCGAACGACTGAGCCGACAACGCCGGGGCTAACTCACAGTTATTGCGGCGCGTTGAAGCTCACGTCGTCGTCGAGCTCGTTCGACATCCGCTCTAAGTACGAGTACACCGCGCCGTGCGGGGCCCCGTCCAACAGCATCCCGACCGCCCGGCGAACCACTTCCAGCTCCTCGGGCTGGCCGACGGCGCCCACGGTCGAGCCGTAGACGACGACGTTCGCGCCCGATAGCTCCTCCAGCAACTCGCGCGTGCGACCGTTCTCGCCGATGATCCGGCCCTTCTTGCGCTGGAGGTCGTTATCGTTGCGAGTGTGCTCGGAGAGGTCGATCAGGTCGAGCGTCCGGAGGTCGTGGTCGAGGATCGACAGCGCCGTCTCCGGCGTGAACCCCCGTCCGATCGCCTTGATCACGTCCGGCGCGACCATCGCGGCGACGGGGTCGTCGCGCTCCTCGATGGCGACGCTGCCCGACTCCGAGTCGACGTCCAGCCGCACGTTCGCCCGCTCTTCGATCTCCCGCATCGTCTCGCCGCCGGCGCCGATGACGACGCCGATACGGTCCTGCGGAACCGTCACGTGTTGCATACGTCGGAATACCCGGCGAAGCCTTTTAAGCGTGTCCGCCGGCTCCGGGTGTGCGGTCGCGTGACGGGGTCTTCGGCCGCTTGAGACCGATACCGTCGCGATTCACTCGCCCGACTCCCCGCTCGGGTCGGCCTCCGGTTCCGTCACGTACGACCGGAGGTCGTCGGGGTCGACGTCGATCCCCTGCCGGGTGAAGAACGTCGCCACGTTCTCGCAGTCCCGCTGGAGGAACTCGCCCGCGTTCGGGTGGTGGACGGTCACCGCCTGCCCGAGGTCGATGATCACCAGCTCGCCGTCGTGGATGATCATGTTGTACTCCGAGAGGTCGCCGTGGATCAGTCCGGCCCGGTAGAGCCGGCGCATGTATTCGCGGACGACCTCGTAGGCGGTCTCGGGGTTCTCCACGTCGACCTCGTTCAGCCGCCGGGCGCGGTCCTCGGCGTGGCCGACCAGCTCCATCACGAGGACGTTCCGCTGAACCGCGATCGGTTCGGGGACGCGCACGCCGGCCTTCCGCGCGCGCTCGAGGTTCGCGAACTCCTTGCGGGTCCACGCCAGCACGACCGCCTTCTTGTCGCTCGCGATCCCCTCGAACCGCGGGTCGCCCTCGAGGTAGTCGCGCATCTGCCGGAAGTTCGAGGAGTTGATCCGGTACACCTTCACGGCGACCTCGCGCTCCGGCGTGACGCCCTCCGGACCGCCGCCCGCGGCCGCGGAGCCGGGCTCCGGTCGCTCGCCCGCCTGCCCGCCGAGCGCCTCGAAGACGCTCGCCTCCTTCCCGGTCGACACCGGCCCGCCGAAGGCGTCGACGTAGCCGTCCTGCACGAGCTTGTAGATGGCCGCCAGCGTCGCGTCGTCGAACACCGACTCCTGGAGCTTGAACTGCTCGGTGTCCTTGATCCGCTTGCGGAACTCGTCGAACTCCCGGTCCTGTCGGAGGGCGATCCGGTCCGCCTCCGTGTCGGAGACGTCCAGCTGCTCCCACTCGTCGCCGGGCTGCTCGTCGGGCTCTAACAGGACGAACTCCTCGCTCATTCGCGTGGGAGTTCGGCGCCGCGAGGGATAAGCGAGGGGGTCCCGAGCCGCGAGCGCTCCGCCCGCCGACCGGTCACAGCACGTCGAGCGCGTCCTCGACCGGCATGTGACCGTCTCGGACCGCCGTCAGGATCTCGCGCCGCTCTTCGAGCTCGGGGTCGACCCCCTCGTCGCCGTCGTCGCCGCCCACCTCGCCGAGCGTCACCTTCTCCGTCTCGCCGACGAACTCGGGGAAGTCGGTGCCGTCGGCGAGCGCTTTCTCCTTCTTGACGCGATACGACCCGGCGTCGGTGGTGTACAGGTCGCCCGGGTGGAAGAAGTACCAGTCCTCGCGGTCGAACCGCACCGCGATCCGCGCCTTCGCGCCGAAGTTCCGCGCGAAGAACAAGAGCGCCTCCACCTCCTCGCCGGTGAGGTAGATGGGGTCGCCCGCGCTCGACTTCGCCTCGATGGCGTAGAACGTCTCGCCGTCGCCGGCGAGCACGTCGGGGAGCTCCCGCTCTGTCGCGGCGCCGCTGGCCGGCGCGCGCATCACGGCGAACCCGGCCTCGTCGAGGGCGTTCACCAGCTCGCGCTCGCGGCGGTCCCCCTTCCGGTTAGCGGACACGGTCGTCGTCACCCGGTTCGGTCATGGACGCCGTAGGCGCGAGGCGGTCAAAAGGGCGGCGGGTCGGCGCGGCCCGCACGGATCCACCGCGCCGCCGCCGCTACCGCCGGAGCCGCTCCGCGTGCTCGACGACGACCCGGCCGAGCCGCTCGGTCCGCTCCCGGACGTCGTCGTCCGCGATCCCGGTCTCGTCGACGACGCCCGACGCGCCGCTGATCCCGACCTCGTGGGGGACGGTCCAGGCGTGGACGTTCCGGAACGTCGACCGGAGGTGTTCGAGCGTCCCGCCGTAGGAGCCCCCGCCGGCGGTCGCCAGCAGGCCGACGGCGGTGTCCTCGTACTCAGTCGAGCCGCAGAAGTCGTGGAAGTTCTTGAACGTCGAGGAGTAGGAGCCGCGGTAGACGGGGGTCCCGGCGAGCACGCCGTCGGCCTCGCGCACCCGCCGCGTCAGCGCCTCGCTGTCGCCCTGCGCGTCCTCGTCGGGGTGGTACAGCGGGAGGTCGACCGCGCCGAGATCGATCGTGTCCGTCTCCGCGCCGACGTCGCTCGCGGCGTCGAGCGCGACCGACAGCGCGGCCCGCGTGGTGCTGTCCGCGCTCCGGCTGCCGGAGATCGCGACGATTCGTGTCACGGTCCCGCTTCGCGGGCCGAGCGCAAAAGCGCGGCGAGTGACGCCCGACGCCCCCGCAAGGTTCGCGACCGGCACCGGGCCTTATTGTCCCGGCCGCCGACTTGGCCCGCATGGACGAGATCTCCTTCGGCACGGACGGCTGGCGGGCGACGCTCGACACGTTCACCGACGAGCGCGTGCGGATCGTGGGGCAGGCGGTCGCCGACCACCTCGCGGCGGCGGGCCGCGACGAGCCGGTCGCGGTCGGCTACGACGCCCGCGAGACCTCGGAGGGATTCGCCGAGAGCCTCGCCGAGGTCCTCGCCGGCAACGGCTTCGACGTGATACTTCCCGAGCGCGACGCGCCGACTCCCGTGATCGCGTACGCCATCGTCGACCGGGGGCTCGCCGGCGCCTGCATGGTCACCGCCTCGCACAACCCGCCCGAGTACAACGGCGTGAAGTTCATCCCGCACGACGGCGCGCCCGCGCTCCCGGACGTCACGGAGGACGTGGTCGACCGGCTCGCCGAGCCCGACCTCCTCCCCGAGGCCGAGCGCGGCGAGGTCTCCCGCGTCGACCTCGTGAGCGCCCACGCCGACGCGGCCCGCGACCTCGTGGGCGCCGACCTCGACGGGCTCACGGTCGCGTACGACGCGATGCACGGGAGCGGGCGCGGCGTCACCGACGCGCTCCTCGAATCGGCCGGCGCCGAGGTCGTCCGGCTTCGCTGCGAGCGCGACGTGACCTTCGGCGGCGAGTCCCCCGAACCCTCGGCCGAGCACCTCGAGGAACTGGCCGCCCGCGTCACCGACCCCGACAGCGACGTCGACCTGGGTGTCGCCAACGACGGCGACGCCGACCGGATCGCGGTCGTCACGCCCGAGCGCGGCGTGCTCGACGCGAACCTCTTCTACGCCGCCTGCTACGACCGTCTCTTGGAGGACGACGCCGGGCCCGCGGTCCGCACCGTCTCCACGACGTTCCTGATCGACCGGATCGCGGAGGCGCACGGCGAGCAGGTGTACGAGACACCGGTCGGGTTCAAGTGGGTCGCCGAGGCGATGGGCGAGCACGACGCGCTGTTCGGCGGCGAGGAGTCCGGCGGGTTCACTCTCCGCGGGCACGTCAGGGAGAAGGACGGCGTGTTGATGTCGCTGCTCGCCGCGGGCACCCACGCCGCGGAGCCGTTCGACGAGCGCGTCGACCGTCTCCTCGACGAGTACGGCCACATCGCGGCCGGGAAGGTGTCGCTCGACTGCCCGGACGACCGGAAGGAAGGCGTCCTCGACGAGCTGGAGGACCACATCCCCGAGTCGGTCCGCGGGTCGCCCGTCGCGAAGGTCGTCACGCTCGACGGCTTCAAGCTCCTCTTGGAGAACGGCTCGTGGCTGCTCGTGCGCCCCTCCGGGACGGAGCCGAAGCTCCGGGTGTACGCCGAGGCCGACGGCGACGAGGCGGTCGACGAACTGCTCGCCGAGGGCCGCGAGATCGTCGAGCCGCTGATCTGAGCGCGGGAGAGCCGGACCGGGCCGATCCCGGGATCCCCCGAGAGCCGACCCCGCCGCCGACGCCGACGACTTTCAGTTCCGCCTTGGATTCGGCTCGAATACTTATGAATTAACTTCTTACCGTCGTGTGCGGCCGCCCTCCGGCCGCGACTGCCATGCACGACGAGCTACCCGCGCCCCCGACGACGGGGGCCCCGATTGCCGAGTCGAGGACCGAGCGCAGCGACGACCACCGAGACCGCGGCGACGGCCTGCGGGACCGCGGGGTCGGCTCGCGAGCCGGCGGTGACGACCCGCCGGACCGCGATCCCGAGCCGCCCGCGACCGGACCGGCGTCGTCCCGCACCCGAGACGGGGTGGATCCGCCAGACGGATCCGCGGGGGCCTCACCCGACGGCGCGCCCGCGGAGCGGTCCGACGAGGCCGACGACTCGGACGACGAGGAGCCTCTCGCGTACCGGCTCGAACGCCTCCGTCTCTGGCGGACGCTGGCGACGCTCGCGGTCGTCGTCGCCCGCCTCATCCGGTCGCTTTGAGCGTTACCGTGACGGTCCGATCGGGTGCCTTTTTAGGTGATACCGCCCTAGCCGAACGTATATGTTCAAGGCCATCGTGGGCGCGTCGACGTTTCAGGACGCGCTCGATTCGGTGAGCGTGCTGGTCGACGAGTGTAAGATCCGCCTGAACGAGGAGGAGCTCTCGATCCGCGCCGTCGACCCCGCCAACGTGGGCATGGTCGACCTGACCCTCGAAGCCGCAGCGTTCGAGTCGTACGAGGCCGACGGCGGCGTCATCGGCGTCAACCTCGCCCGGCTGGAGGACATCGCCGGGATGGCCAACTCCGGCGACCTGATCCACCTCGAACTCGACGAGGAGACCCGCAAGCTCCACATCGAGATCGACGGCCTCTCGTACACCCTCGCGCTCATCGACCCCGACTCCATCCGCCAGGAGCCGGACATCCCGGAACTCGACCTCGCCGCCGAGATCGTCGTCGAGGGCGCCCAGATCAACCGCGGGATCAAGGCGGCCGACATGGTCTCGGACCACATCCGCCTGCGCGTCGACGAGACCGACGAGGCGTTCTTCATCGAGGCCGAGGGCGACACCGACGACGTCGACCTCGAGCTCACCCGCGAGGACCTCATCGCGCTCACCGCCGGCCCCGCCGACTCGCTGTTCAGCCTCGACTACCTGAAGGACATGAACAAGGCGATCCCCGGCGACGCCGAGGTCACCATCGAGCTCGGCGAGGAGTTCCCCGTCAAGCTCCACTACGGCTTCGCCGAGGGGCTCGGGCACGCGACGTATATGCTCGCGCCGAGGATTCAGAGCGACTGAGACGACCGGAAGCGACGTTCTCGGTGGGACCGTCTGACGACTCGACCGTTCACTCTTCGTCCACGACCGGAATCGACACCGCCACCGTCGTCCCCCGCGGCTCGCGCTCGGCGTAGTCGACGTCGGCCCCGATCGCCGCCGCGCCCCACGCGACGACCCACAGCCCGAGCCCGGAGCCGTGTTCCAGCGCCGTCTCGCGCCCGGACTCGACGGTCTCGATCTCGTGGTCCGGGATCCCGGGGCCGTCGTCGTCGACGGTGAGAACGAACCGGTCGGCCTCCCCGCTCCCGTCGTCCTCGCCGCGCTCCCGCCCGAGCGTCACCCGGACCCACGCCCCGCCGTCGTCGCGCTCGACGCCCTCGCCGTCGTGGTGGACGAGCGCGTTTTCGACGGTGTTCTCGACCACCGCGCGGAGCGCGTCGGCCCTGACGCGGGTGGTCCAGTCCCGGACGCTCTCGCCCCCGTCGGCACCCGCTTCCGCCCCGCGCTCGACGTCCAGTTCGACCGTCGCGTCGCCGTCGCGGTCTCGCGCGTCGGCGACGACGTTCCCGACGAGCTCGTCGACGGCGACCGCGCTCGTCTCCGCGTCGGCGAGGAGCCGCTCGACGGTGCCGGCCTTCTCGCCGAGCGCGGCCAGCGCGCCCGCCCGTCGCTCGATCGCGTCGGCCATGCGCGCCAGCTCGGGGTCCTCCAATCGGTCGGCGAGCAGCTCGCCGTAGCCGCGGACGACGCCCGCGTCGTTCCGGAGGTTGTGCCGGAGCACGCGGTTCAACACCTCCAGCTGCTGGCGGCGGCGCTCCCGCTCCGTCACGTCGGAGAAGACGACCGTGTAGCCGACGCGCGTCCCGCTGGGATCGGTCAGCGGCGAGGTCGACACCGCGTACGTGCGTCGGCCCGCGCCGGCTCCGGCGTCGACCTCGACCGTCTCGCGGGCGCCGCCCTCGACCGTCTCGCGGGCGCCGCCCTCGCCGTCGCCGCGCTCGCCGTTCGACCCGCCCACCTCGACCGGGAGGTCGAGGAACGCGTCGAGCGGGCGGTCGCGCGCGGTCTCGGCGTCGACGCCGAGCAGCGTCTCGGCCGCGGGGTTGAGCCTGACGACGCGCCGATCGAGCGCGAGCGCGACGATCGGGTCGGCGAGGTCGTCGATCGCGGTGCGCTCGGCGGCGCGGCTGGTCGTCGGGTTGCGGTCGAACATCTCCGCGCGGTCGAACGCGTAGGCGTCCAGCAGCATGTGCGGGACGAACATCAGGGGCGCGAGCTGGAGCTGCGGCACCGGTCCGAGCTCCAGCGTCCACGCGACCAAGGCGAACCCCGGCGGCAGCGAGCTCAGCGCGACCGCGGCGCTCTCCCGGCGGTACAGCGGGCCGTAGCTGAGGAGGGTGTCGACGAGGAGGAAGACGGCGCTGGCGACGAGCACGGTCTCGACGGCGACGACGAGGTACGCCCAGAGCCCGAACGCGTACGAGACCGTCGAGACGCCGAACGCGGGATCCATCCCGAACTCGGTCCAGAACGCCCCGTGGAGCGGGTTCGTGGCGAGCAGCGCGGTCGAGAGGAGGCCGAAGCCGACGACCGCCGCGAACAGCCGGCTCCGGACCACGTCGCTCCGGCCGGTGTACTCCAGCGCGAAGCCGAGGAAGGCGATCCCGGTCCAGACGATCCCGAGCCACGTCGTCGCCTCCAGCGCGGTCCGGAGCGTCGGGTCCGTGACGAGCAGCCCGACGCCGTACGACAGACACCACGTCGCCTGCGCGGCGAACACGCCGAGGAACCAGTCGACGCCGGGCCGTCCGCGGTGTTCGCGGATCGCCAGCGCGAGGCC
Source organism: Halorubrum sp. Eb13 (assembly GCF_002252895.1). Classification (NCBI taxonomy): domain Archaea; kingdom Methanobacteriati; phylum Methanobacteriota; class Halobacteria; order Halobacteriales; family Haloferacaceae; genus Halorubrum; species Halorubrum sp. Eb13. The sequence continues at coordinate 14,410 of NZ_NHPE01000012.1, forward strand.
GATCGCCCCCGCCCCGCCGGCGAGCGAGCCGACGGCGGGCCACGCCGGGACGAGGTCGAGGGCCATGTGTGGGGGACGACGGCGACGGTCGGCGTAAAACTGTCGTGCGGCCGCGGTCCGCGTCGCCCTCGCCTCGGCGCGGTCATCCGGTCCGGCGTCCGAACGCCGCGGCGACGGGCACGAGGAGGAGCGCGCCGACGAGGAACGGCGAGGCGACGGCGACCGTGTAGAGGACGGCCATCAGGGGCGGGCCGACGGTCCGGCCGAGGCTCGACGCGCCCTGCGTCACCCCGAAGGCGGCCCCCTGCTCCGCGTCGTCGGCCGACGCGGAGACGAGCGTCGCCAGCGAGACGTTGACGAGGGCGTTCCCGAGCGAGAGCGCCGCGAGCGCGAGGAGCAGCGCGACGAGCGGGAGCGTGAGCCACGCGGGTCCGCCGAGCGCGACCCCGCCGACCGCGCCGTCGACGAGCCCGGTCGCGGGGATCGCGACGAGCGCGCCCGCGAGGACGACCGACCCGGCCGCGACGAGCGTCCGCGACGGGACGACCCGCGAGAGCCGCCCGACGAGCACCCCTTGGTTCACCGCGCCGAGGACGCCGACGTACGTGAGCAGGAACGCCGCGGCGGTCGCGTCGTAGCCGAACGCGTCCGCGACGAACGGGATGAACATCACCTGTACCCCCGCGAACGCGACGGCCACGACGAAGTACGCGACCGTCAGCGGCCGGAGCGTCACCGAGGCGAGCGCGTCGCGGAACTGGCCGATAGCGGTGGTGCGCCGGGTCCCCTCCGACCCGGCCGCCCCCGCGTCTCCCGCCGGCCGCGTCCGCGTCGGTTCCTCGAGGAAGGCGGCGCCGACGCCGACCGCGAGGAAGCTCATCCCGGCCGCCGCGAAGCTCGGCAGCGAGTACGCCGTCGCCGGGACGAACGCCGGGAGGAGGGCGTCGGCGCGGGCGACCACGGGGTCGGCGGCGAGCAGCCCGCCGATCGCCGGGCCGAAGACGAAGCCGAGCGCGAACGACGCGCCGACGAGCCCAAGCGCGCCCGCCCGCCGGTCCCGCGGCGTGATGTCGGCGACGTACGCCTGCGCGGCGGCGATGTTGCCGCCCATCGCCCCCGCCAGCGTCCGGGAGGCGAACAGCGTCCCCAGCGCCGCGGCGGTCCCGAATCGCGCGCCCGACTCGCCGGCGTAGCCGAACGTCACCCACGCGACCCCCGCGGTTGCGAGCGACGCGAGCAGGACGGGTCGGCGCCCGATCCGGTCCGAGAGCCGGCCGAGCGTGGGCGCCGCGAGGAACTGCGCGAGCGAATACGACGCCGCTAGGAGACCGATGAAGGCGTCGCTGACGCCGAACGACCGCACGTAGAAGGGTAAGATCGGGATCACGATCCCGAAGCCGACCAGGTCGATGAACACGACGCCGATCACGACCGCGAGCGCGCGCCGCGGGTCGGCGACGGCGGGGGGCCGCGGGGGCTCGTCGCTCTCGCCGGCGTCGGGGTCGGCGTCCGGCGGGGGGGCACCGACGTCCCCGCCGACGTCGCCGTCGATCGATGCGACGCCGGCTTCCGGGTGTGTCACGGTGGCGAGAGGACGCGCGTGAACTTAAAAAGGCGGACGGGCCCGTTCCGGCGTTCGCCGCCGGGCCCCGCCCGCTACAGGTGTCGCTCGATGACGCGCTTCGCGGACTGCCCCTTCTCCTTCCAGCCGTATCCCTCGTCGTACACGTGGCGCTTGGCGTCGACGAGCTCCTCCGGCGTCGACTCCTCGAAGCCGCCGCGGTCCCACGCGCCGGACTCGCGGAGCCACTCGACCACGTTCTCGCGGGTCTCGGGCCACGAGAGTCCGACCATCTCGTACCACGCGACCATCGCGAAGACGGCGTTGTCGTGACAGCCCGGGACGGAGCCGTGCTCGTAGACGGTCCGCATGGGGTCGCGGGTCGGCTCCGAGACGAGCTCCTTGAATTCGGCGGCGGTGAGGAGGCGGAGGCGACCGTCCTCCTCGACGACGCGCTGTTCCCGTTCCAAGGCGTCGAGCGCGGCCTTGCGGAGCCCGCCCCACTCCCCGTGGACCGCCTCGCGCAGCGTTGACTCGGCCATCCCGTCGGGCTCGGCGGTGAGAACGGTCAACAGGTCCGTGTACGCCTTCTCGATGGTCGGCCAGCTCACGCCCTCGAAGTCGCAGTCGGCGTCGTGGAGGCTGTTGGTCGTCCGGCAGCCGGGACACGGGTAGCGGAACGTCGGCACTGGGTGAGAGTGGGTCGCGCCCCGAGTTAGGGTTTTCGCGACGCGGCTCGCGGGGCCGTCTCCGTTCGCGACGCGGCTCGCGGAGTCGTTCCCGGCGTCGCCGAGGTCGACGCCCGCCCTCGGCACCGTCGATCACGGCGTTCCGAAACGTTTACTCGCCGGCCGGCCGCGATTTCAGACGGTATGACTAAAGTTAGCGTCATCGGTGCGGCGGGGACCGTCGGGGCAGCGGCCGGCTACAACCTCGCGCTGCGCGACGTTGTCGACGATCTCGTCTTCGTCGACATCCCGGATCAGCGGGAGACGACGATCGGGCAGGCGGCCGACGCGAACCACGGGATCGCCTACGACTCGAACACGACTGTCCGACAGGGCGAATACGAGGACACCGCCGGCTCGGACGTCGTCGTGATCACGGCCGGGATCCCGCGGAAGGAGGGGCAGACCCGGATCGACTTGGCGGGCGATAACGCGCCCATCATGGAGGACATCGGCTCGTCGCTGGCCGAGCACAACGACGACTTCGTCACCGTCACCACCTCCAACCCGGTCGACCTCCTGAACCGCCACCTGTACGAGGCGGGCGACCGCGACCGCCACGAGGTCGTCGGCTTCGGCGGGCGGCTCGACTCCGCGCGCTTCCGCTACGTCCTCTCCGAGCGCTTCGACGCGCCCGTGAAGAACGTCGAGGCGACGATCCTCGGCGAGCACGGCGACGCGCAGGCGCCCGCCTTCTCGAAGGTGCGCGTCGACGGCCGCGACCCCGAGTTCGACGCCGACGAGAAGGAGGAGATCCTCGCGGACCTCCAGGAGTCCGCCATGGACGTGATCAGCCGGAAGGGCGCCACGCAGTGGGGCCCGGCCACCGGCGTCGCCCACACCGTCGAGGCCATCCTGAACGACACCGGCGAGGTGCTCCCCTGCTCCGTCGTGCTCGACGGCGAGTTCGGCTACGAGGACACCGCACTCGGCGTCCCCGCGAAGCTCGGTTCGAACGGCGTCGAGGAGGTCGTCGAGTGGGACCTCGACGAGTACGAGGCCGACCTGCTCGACGAGGCCGCGGAGAAGCTCTCCGAGCAGTACGAGAAGATCGCCTGAGGCGCGCCCGACACCGCGGTCGACGCCGCAGTCTCCACTCTGCTTTTTAAACCGACCCGCGGACCGTCGACTGCCGATCCGATTTATAAGTAGCCCTGAGTGACGGTGGTGATCGATCGGAACTCAGGACCGCGGTGGCGCGCGCCTCCGAGCGGCCGCCATCGGCGGCCGCGAGGAGCGTGCGCGAGGGAGGAGCGAGCGAAGCGAGCGACGAGGCTAGGGAGGTGTGAGGTGCGGTTGCTGTGCGGGGTGGGACTCAAAGGGGCAGCCGCGAGGGCGAAGCACGGCGACGCAAGCACTGCAAGGAGCGAGCGTAGCGAGCGACTGAAGCGCGCAGCGAGCCGCGCGAGCCCTCGCGGCTGGGGCTTTGTAGATGTTCTCTGCCGATCCGCAACTCTCCACTTATAAACAATCGACTCAGAGTTCCTACTCCTCCTATTCGCCGTCGGCGTTCGCGAAGAACTCCACGTCGCCGGCGATGACCGCGCTCGCGACCACGCCGCCGCCGACCAGCAGCGCGACGACGAGCGTCGTGAGCGTCGTCGAGAGCGCGCTCCCGCCGACCGCGACGCCGACGAACGCGCCGACCGAACCGCCGACGCCGCCGGCGATGATCGCGAGCGTCTGTGCCTCGCTCATAGCTGTCGGTTCCTCAACACGGAACATAAGCGTTCGCGTCGGGCTCTCACGGGTGATAACGGGGTCGGCGCCTCGTCGACCGCCGCCCGATCCCGCCGATCAGCGCGGGTACTGCCGCCCGAGGTCGAGGCCACTGCTTCCATCTTCGCCGCCGCTCTCCGCATCCTCTTCGCCCTCGTCGTCGACGCCCCCCTCGCTGCCCTCCTTGTCGC
>NZ_NHPE01000087.1:0-335 GCF_002252895.1 Halorubrum sp. Eb13
CTCGCACTCGGTGCAGACGAAGAAGCGGGTCTCCGACTCGTCGGCCGAGCGGATCTGCTGCATGTACCAGTAGGCGCGGTCGTTTCCGCACTCCGGACAGTGCGCGGTCGTCTGCGGCAGTCCCTTGTCCTCCGCGTCGCTCACGTCGATGACCTCCGACTCGACCTGCGACTCGGTGGTCCACTCGTCGTCGCCGTCTTCGCGGCCGATCTCGTTGTCACAGTCCGCGGAGCTACACACCCAGTGGTCCTCGCCCTCGCCGGACTTCATCATCGAGCCGCACTCGTCGCAGAACTTCATGGCGGAACCAGCCGCGGATCGTATATAAGCGGCGG
>NZ_NHPE01000087.1:380-795 GCF_002252895.1 Halorubrum sp. Eb13
CCTCGCCGATCTCGCCGGTGTTACCGACGTGAGTTCCGGCGCAGGCGGTGCGGTCGTAGGGGTCCGCGTCGGTCCCGAGGCCCGCGTCGTCCGCGCCGGCCGCGCCGATCTCGACGATCCGGAGTTCCTCGATCGAGTCGGGGAGGAGGTCGATGCGGGTTCGCTCCGAGTCCAGGGTCGCCTCGGCCTCGGCGCGGTCCATCGCGTAACTCGTCACGGGACGCTCGTCGGCGACGAGGTCGTTGAGCCGGGCCTCGATGCGGTCGAGGTCCGCGTCGTCGAAGCGGTCGTACGCCGCGTCGAGGTGCGCGTGGTCGTCGTACAGCTGGTTTCCGGTGGTCTGCGCGTCGAACTCGTTCAAGAGGAGCGCCGACAGCAGGTGTTGGGCGGTGTGGTACTTGGAGTGGGCCGCCCG
>NZ_NHPE01000022.1:0-39775 GCF_002252895.1 Halorubrum sp. Eb13
CCCCCCCCCCCCGCGTTCAGAATACTATATCGCGCATAATCGCGGGAGCGGTACGCAGATCTGGACGAGAAGCGCGACGGTCCGGCTTTCGGCCGTACGCGCCCCTCGTCTCGTGGACGGAGCACCGCGGCTGCAGGCGGCCTCCCACCGTCGGGGGCAGCGATTCCGACGCGTGCAGCATCGTCGTCCCGAGTACCGCCGGAAATCGCTTCGAGCGGTCGCCTTCGCAAGGGTCCCGGCGTCTCCGCGCGGCCGTCGAACTCCCGTTAGATTGATAACCACTGCGCGCTTCGATCAACTCAGGGATCCCGGTCGCGAGTTAATAACCAGTTTGTGTGCCAACAAATCAGTGTTATGTGCCCGGGCCCCTGTTTAGACGGTGAGACGCATCTCTGTCATCCCGACTCGTAGGTGAGCGAGCGGAGGCGCGCGGCCGACAGCTAGACGGCGAGAAGCGCGTCCGCGGGCAGACGCTCGTGCGGAAGTCACGTCGACGAGAGCGCGAGAGACGTATCCGGACAAGCGCGTCCTCACCCACTTCAAGCAGCCGCACTACCCGTTTCTCGGAGAGACCGGGGAAGCGATGCCCACTCGGGGATCGAGTGGACGAAGCGGCTGGTCGAGGAGGGCGAGTCCTCCCGCGACGACCCGACGGTGTGGACTCTTGCCTCGGCGGGCGAACTCGACGAGGAGACCGTTCGAACCGCCTACGACGAGAACTTGGAGTTGGTCCTCCCCCACGTCGAGTAGCTCGTCGACGGAAGCGAGGGGCGGATCGTCGTCACCTCGGACCACGGCAACCTGATCGGCGAGCGGATCGCTCCCCTGGACGGGAAACGGTACAGACACCCCTAGGACACGGACGTCGACGCTCTGCGGGTATTGCCGTGGTTCGTCGTCGAGGGAAGCACCCGCCGCCGGATCGAATCGGAGCCGCCCAGAGAGAACGAGGATATCGACGGGTCCGTCGTACGGAATCGGCTATCTGATCTGGGCTACGTGGATCTCTGAGGGGACATCCGGAGACGTTCCGACCGGAATACCGCGTCGAACACGCGATTTAGATATCGGGTTGAACCGCTGTCAGCGGTCGCATTCGGCCGATTGCGCGGAGCGGCCGCCGTGCGAATCAGTACCGTCGATACTAGACGTCGACGTGACAGTCCGGGCTGTACGATTACCCGACGACGTCGAGCGAACCGTCACCAGTGACGTCAACCCCCTTCGCCTCGTACCTCGCGACGCCGCGGTCGATCTCGACGCGCTCGAACCCCTCTCCCTGTTCCGGTAGACGAACATCCGCGGGACTTCCCCGCCGTCCAGTCCCATCTCGGCGACGAGCAGGTCCGGTCGGCCGTCGCCGTCGAAGTCGGCGGCCTAGATCGTGTGTGGGTTGTACAGGTCGTCGTCTTCGCCCATTCCCGCGAGCGGGAGGCAGTCGAGTAACACCTCGCGCTCGATCAGCATCGATCCCGTCCACATCGGGAACGTCTGGAAGGCCAGCGCTTCCTCTAAGAAATCGCCGGACACGTTGGGCTTCGGGTACCATCGCTCGTCGCCCCTGAGGACGCCACAGTACGAGACGCCGACCTCCGGGCTCTCCCGAAGCACCGCTGCCGTCCTCGTCAGTTTTCCCTCCAAGAGCCTGTCGTCGTCGTCGTCGAGGAACTGGACGGACTCACCCGTCGACGACCTGATGCCGGTCGTCAACGCCGCCTTCCAGTTGCCGTTCTCCTCGCGGATCACGCCCCGAACTTCGTCGTACTGTTCTATGAGCGGCTCTGCGGCTCCTTCCCCGAGTCGTCGACGACGATCACCTCGACCGGCTTGTACTCCTGGCTCAGCGCGCTTTCGATTGCTTCCGGAAGGACATCGTTCCGGTAATAGGTGGGGATAATCACCGAAATTTTCGGAGCCATATTTCGCATTTAGAAGTCGAGTAGTTTGTTAGAAACCGTAAACTTCGAATTAATATGTTCTTTTTCAGACCAACCCGAGGGTAACAGTGATATAATTCGATTTCGTGAGCGAGCGGCCGTCCACAACGGATTCCGGCGGCTCTCGGATCGGCGGTGTACCGATCCGAACCCCGATTACGACGTTTACCGATCCGAACCCCGGATACTCAGTCCTGCGAACGCGCCTGACCGGTCGCGAACCGATCGCGCCGGATCGCACCGACCGACGGCCGGCGTTCGGTTCGCGGAGTTGCCGACGGCGGGCGGTCGATCGTCTCGACCGACGCCGACGACTTTCGCCTTCCGTGACGGTGACGCGGGGCCCGCCGACACTGCGGCCTTGTCGTACGAGGCGCACGCCGTCGACACCGCGTCGCTGTCGTCGCCGGGACCACGCGATTACGACCGTTCCGTCGCCGAGAGGGGTTCGAGACGGTGGCCGCGGTAGGACAGTCATAACGGTCAGTCGGCGTTCCCGAGTCCCGCCGTCCCGCGCGTTCGGTCGCGAAAGGTTCCGCATTACAATGGTCGCCCGTGTGACAAGGGTGGGCATGGATAGAGACGTCCTCCACGGGGCGAAAGCGCAGTCAGACGTGTGCGTCAGCGGCGTTGTCCGTCGCGCCGGCGGCCCCGTTCGTCGGGCACCGGCACGCGCCGCAGGAGTGAAGCGATGAGCGCCCTCGAACAGGCGGTCGTCCTCGCGGCCGGGGAGGGGCGGCGCGTCAGGCCGCTCACTCGCTACCAGCCGAAGCCGATGCTCCGGGTCGCCGGGCGGCCGATACTGGAGTACCCGCTCGACGCCGTGGTCGACAGCGGCGTCGACCACGTCGTCCTCGTGGTCGGCCACGGGCGGAACCGGATCCAGAACCGGTTCGAGAACTCCTACCGCGGGGTCGACCTCACCTACGTCACGCAGTCGACGCAGCTGGGGAGCGGGCACGCGCTGGAGGCCGCGGCCGACCGCGTCGACGGGGAGTTCCTCGTGGTGAACGGAGACAACGTCATCGACGAGACGATGGTGCGGGTCACCGCCGACCGGTACGCGGAGTCGGACGCCGCCGCCTGCCTCGCGGTCGTCACGTCCGACCGAACCGGCGAGTACGGCACGGTGGGCGTGAAAGACGGGGTCGTCGATCGGATCGACGAGCACGGCGACGGCGCGTCGGCGCGGATCAACGCCGGCGTGTACGCGTTCGACCAATCGGTGTTCGACGCGCTCGACCGGACGGAGTACGAGGACGGAGAACGTCCGCTGACCGGCGCGATCGCCGAGCTGGACGGTCCCGCGATCGCCGCGACCCCGAACGGCGTCTGGTTCGACCCCTCCTACCCGTGGGAGCTCCTCCGAACGAACGAGCGGATCCTCTACGCCCATCCGACGCTCGCCGGCGTCACCGAACAGGTGAAGGAGTCGGCGCGGGTCCACGAGTCGGCCGTCGTCGGCGAGAACGTGCTGATCGGACCGGACTGCAAGGTGTCGGCCGGCGCCGTCGTGAAGGGCGGCACCTGTCTCCTCTCCAGTACGATCGTCGGCGAGAACGCGGTGATCGAGGGGTCGATCGTCGGGCCCGACTCCCGCGTCGGCGCGAACGCGCTGCTCCGAGACACCATCGTCGGCGGCGGCGCGACTATCGGCGACGGGACGGTATCGCCGGGGCGCTCGGCCACGCTCGTCGTCGACGGGGTCGAGTACGCGGACCGTCGGCTCGGGGGCGTCGTCGCGGACCGCGCCACCGTCGGCGCCAACGTCACGATCACCCCGGGCTGTCGGATCGGGCCGCGCGGGACGGTCGCGCCGGGTATCGCGCTCCGTCGCGACGTCCCCGAGAACGCGGAGGTGGTGGCGTAATGTGCGGAATCACCGCCCGCGTCGGCGAGGGGCCCGCGATCGCGGAGCTCCTCACCGGGCTCCAGAACCTGGAGTACCGCGGCTACGACTCCGCGGGGGTCGCCACCGTGACGGCCGACGGGATCGACGTGGTGAAACACGAGGGCAAGATGGACGTCCTCTGCGACGCCGTCGACCGGTCGGCCGTCCGCGGAGCGACGGGGATCGGACACACCCGGTGGTCCACGCACGGGCCGCCGACCGACGCGAACGCGCACCCCCACACCGACTGCCTCGATCGGGTCGCGGTCGTCCACAACGGGATCATCGACAACTACGCCGAACTGAAGACGGAGTTGTCCACCCACGAGTTCACGAGCGACACCGACACCGAGGTCGTCCCGCACCTCTTAGAGGAGTTCCGCTCGGCCGGCTACGGCCCGGAGGAGGCGTTCAGACGGACGATCGATCGCCTCTCGGGAAGCTACGCCATCGCCGCGGTGTTCGAGGGCTCGGACACCGTGTTCGGCACGCGAAGCGGGTCGCCGCTCGTGCTCGGCCGCGCGTCCGACGCGTACTACCTCGCGAGCGACGTGCCGGCGTTCCTCGAGTACACCAACGAGGTGGTCTACCTCCGCGACGGCGACGTGGTCGCGATACACCCGGACGGGCACGCGATCACCGACACGGACGGGGAGCCCGTGGAGCGCTCGTTCGAGACGGTCGACTGGGACCCCAACGACGCCGGGAAGGGCGGGTACGACCACTACATGCTGAAGGAGATCCACGAGCAGCCGGCCGCGCTGCGACAGACGATCCGGGGTCGCATGGATCCGCTGGAGGGCCACGTCGAGTTCGAAGAGCTCCCGGACGACGCGTTCGACGGGGTCGAGTCGGTCCACCTCGTCGCCATGGGTACCTCGCACCACGCGGCGGTGTACGCGACGACGCTGCTCGCGGACCGCGGGATGCCTGCGCAGGCGTTCCTGTCGGGAGAGTACGGCTCGAACCCGCCGCCGGTCGACGACAGCACGCTCGTCATCGCCGTCACGCAGAGCGGCGAGACCGCCGACACGCTCTCGGCGATACGGAGCATCCAGGGGACGGGCGCCCGCACGCTCGCCCTGACGAACGTGGTCGGGTCCACGATCACGCGCGAGTGCGAGCACACCGTGTACATCCGCGCGGGCCCGGAGATCGGCGTGGCCGCGACGAAGTCGTTCTCCTCGCAGGTGGCGACGCTGATCCTGCTCAGCGAGCGGCTGAGCTACGACACGAACGGCGCGAGCCCGCGCGAGTCGAGCAAGCTGCTCAGCTCGCTCGCGGCGCTGCCGGACGACGTCCAGCAGATCCTCGACGAGCCGGACGCGGAGTCCGTCGCCGCCGCGTACCGGGACGCCGAGTCGTACTTCTTCATCGGGAGGGGAGTCGCGCATCCGGTGGCGCTCGAGGGCGCGCTGAAGTTCAAGGAGATCACGTACGACCACGCGGAGGGGTTCTCGGCCGCCGAGCTCAAACACGGTCCCCTCGCGCTCGTCACCGAGAACACGCCGGTGTTCGCCGTCTTCACGGGACGGAACGACACCAAGACGCTGCACAACGCCAAGGAAGTGAGCGCGCGCGACGCGCCCATCATCGCCGTGAGCGCCGACAGCAACGCGAAGATCGACGACTACGCGGACCACGTGCTTCGGATCCCGGACACGCACCAGGACGTCGCCGGTATCCTCGCGAACGTCCAGCTCCAGTTAGTGTCGTACATGGCGGCCGAGGAGCTCTCGCGCGCCATCGACAAGCCGCGGAACCTCGCGAAGAGCGTCACGGTCGAGTGAGGCGGTGGCCGGGCGAGCGCGCGGTCCGTCCGCGAGGGCCGACGCGCGGTCCGTCCACGGGCCGAAACGCGCGATCCGCACGCGGTGGACCCTCGGCCGGACCCGCGAGGGTCGGACGCGCGCTCACGAGCGACGAGGATTGGTCCGCCAACCGGCGTATTAACACGTTGTTAACGAGTTTAATCGGGGGAAACGTCAGCAGGACCCGGATTCGATCCGAGTCGCGGTCGACGTTCTCATATCGAGATAACACCGACGAGTAAGGTCATCGAGAATTAATTTCCGTATATCTAAGATAGGTGTATGCGTAACGTTTGTCGATGTCAGCGGGAAAATCAGGGTCACTCGGCAGCCAACCGACGGGGGGAACAGAACGCGATTCGTCGGAAGCGGACGTCGCTAACCTCGACGACATCGGAAAGACGTCGCGCTCGGACGGCGCGGAGTTAACCAAGGGTGAAATATTCGACCTGTTGAAGAACCGGCGGCGACGGATGGTTATCCATTTCCTACGGGAGAACGACGGCGAGTCGGTGCTAAACGACCTCGCCGAGCACATCGCTGCGGAGGAGAACGACACCACCGTCCGGCAGCTCTCCTCGGACCAGCGGAAGCGCGTCTACATCGGGCTCTACCAGTGTCACCTCCCGAAGATGGACTCGCTCGGGGTGATCGACTACGACAAGAACCGCGGGACGATCGAGCTGCAGGCGTCCGTCGCGCAGCTGTTGGAGTACATGGACCTCGACGAGGACGACCGGGAGGACGCGGAGGAGACGGAGCGGACGTGGGCGGTCCCCGCCGTTGCGGGCTGCGTCACCGTCCTCGTCACGGCGGGCGCCGTCGGTCTCGGCCCGCTCGCCGCGGTGCCCGCCGCGACGTGGACGCTGCTCAGCGTCGTCGGCATCCTCGCGATCGTCGCCCTGCAGTACGCGGGCTGACCGCGAGCGCGGGCTCAGTCGCTGACGAGGTGCGCGAGGAAGTGGTACTCCCGCTGTTTGACTTCCGTTTCGTAGTACTGGAACGCCGCGAGCAACAGCAGCGCCGCGGCGAACGCGACGCTCGTCACCGGCGGGGCGATCCCTACCAACTGGACGACGGCGAGCGCGCTGCCGACGATCGCGAGCGCTCCGTAGTACACCGGCCATCGTCTGCCGGGCTCCGACTCGGTCTCTAGGATCGCTTCGACCTCTTCGATCCGGTCCGTCAGCGACACCGTCTTCGTGTCGCTGTCGTACCTGACCAGGCCGACCTCCTCGAGCTTCGGAACGTGCGTCTGGTACAGCGAGATGTAGAACCGCTTGACGATGTCGTCGTCGACCTCGTCCTCGCTCTCGGCCTCGGCCGTGTCGCTCGCGAGGTCCCGCAGCACCGCCTCGCCGCCGCGCCGGTGGAGATGGTACAGGATCAGCCGTCGCCGCGAACTACTCAACACCTCGAACACCTCGTCTTTCGTGATTTCCTCCATGGGTTCAAAACTCCGCTTCGCGCGCGGACGACGGACAGGGTTCCTGCGATTGGCTTGGCTGAATGGGTACCCGATCAACCCATACTTAGTTTGTTATCACCCCCATATCGGCGCTATTCTCTGCCTGATTGCCCGCTTCTATGCCGAGACGGCGACGAGCGAAGCGGGCCCCCGACTCCGAGCGGTCCCCCGGATCGACGCGAGCGGATGACTGAAGCGAGGCGATCAGAGCCGAGCGTCGGTCCCGAAACGATCGCGGATCGACACGTCACGCGCAGCGGGTGACCGTCCGGGAAACGGACGAAGACGACGGAAACGCGGCGAACGACGATCGGTCGACGGCGAGGGCCGCGGCGGGCGGCTCCGCACCGGAACCGTGGGAGAATTCGGGCGATACCGGTGGGTGAGGCAGTGTATAACAAAGCCCGTGTCAGCGTCTTGTCGTGGTATGCGCCGCCGGGAGGATCCGAGCGCGGACTCGACCCGGGGACCGATACGAAGCCTCCGATAATGACAACTAGCACGCTTCGAACGAAGCGGAACCGACGGACTCTGCCCCCCCGACACGGAGCGGACCGATACGCGGACCGCGTCGAGAGGCGAGAGTGACGATGTACGACGGCAACGCCGTCGGGGTCGTCGTCCCGGCGTACAACGAGGGCGGTCACGTCGGCGAGGTGATCGAGACGATCCCCCGCTACGTCGACCGGATCTACGCGATCGACGACGCGTCGACCGACGAGACGTGGGAGGAGATACGCGAACACGCAAGGCGCCGGAACGAACGGGCGGCGACTCAAAACGGGACGGGCGGAACCGGGGAGGAGACCCGGGTGGTGCCGATCAGACACGAGCGGAATCGCGGGGCCGGCGCGGCGGTGAAGACGGGCTACGCTCGCGCGCTCGACGACGGAATGGACGTGGTCGCCGTCATGGACGGCGACGGTCAGATGGACCCCGCACACCTCGAGCGGCTCATCGAGCCGGTCGCGGCCGGCGAGGTGACGTACGCGAAGGGGAACCGGCTCCGGTCCAGCCGCGATTTCGCCTCGATGTCGCGCTGGCGGCTGTTCGGGAACCTCCTGCTCACCATGCTGACGCGCGTTTCGAGCGGCTACTGGGAGCTGTCCGACCCGCAGAACGGGTTCACGGCGATCTCAAACGAGGGACTCCAGATCGTCCGCTTCGACCGACTGTACGACCGGTACGGCTTCCTCAACGACCTCCTGTTCGCGCTAAACGTGAACCGGCAGCCGATCGCCGACGTCTCTCACCCGGCGCGGTACGGCGACGAGCGGAGCACGATCCAATACTCGACGTTCGTCCCGCGCCTCTCGGCGCTGATCGCGCGGAACTTCCTCACCCGGATCGGCCGGTCGTACGTCCTCCGGCGGTTCCATCCGCTGGCGGCGTGCTACTCGCTGGGTGCGGTCGTGCTGCTCGCCGGCGTCACCGCCGGCGGCTACTCCGTGTGGAGCGCCGGCGTCGACACGTTCCTCGGCGGAATGGTGTCGTTCGTCGTCGCGACCCTCGGACTCCTGTTGGTGTTATTCGGGACGTGGCTCGACGTCTCGGAAAACGAGGGACTGGTTCACGACATCGGCTCGGTCGGGATCGACGGGAGCGGTCGCTTCGGGGCCGCCAACGAGGACCGAGGACTGGACGTGGCTCACGACGGCGGAACGACCGGCGACGGCACGGAGGCCGACGGGCGATGACGGAGGTCGCGTTCGTGCTCGGCACCGAGTCCGAGGCGGTCAGGCTCGCGCCCGTGATCCGGGCGTGCGAACGACGCGGCGTGGACCACGCGGTGATACACACGGGAGAGCACGGAGCCGAGACGCTCGAACGGTCGGTGTTCGACGGGTTCGACGTCCCGAGCCCCGATATCGCGCTCGACGTCGGCTCGGGCCCGCACGGGAGACAGACCGGGACGATGCTGGCCGCGATCGAGCGGGCGCTCGCGGAGACCGACCCGGCGGTCGCGGTCGTGCACGGGGACACGAACAGCGCCCTGGCCGGCGCGGTCGCCGCGAGCAAGATGCGTCCGAAGGTCGCCCACGTCGAGGCCGGGCTCCGGAGCTTCGACCGGTCGGCGCCGGCGGAGACGAACAGAGTGATCGCGGATCACGTCGCCGATTACCTGTTCGCCACGACGGAGAAGGCCCGGTGGTATCTCGTCCGCGAGGGCGTCACGGAGCTGCGGATCACCGTCACCGGGAGCACGGCGGTCGACGCCCTCGAACGCGTCCGCGACCGCTCGCGCCCGGAGCGCGAGGTACTCGACGAGTTCGGGATCCGAGCGGGCGGGTTCCTTCTCGTCGACGTCCGCCGGCGGGGGAACGCCGACGACCCGGGGCGCTTCCGTGCGGTTCTCGACGGCGCCGCCCGTGCCGGGAGCGCCCACGGCTTGGAGGTCGTCCGTCCGGTTCGTCCGCGTGCTCGCGAGCGCTCAGGGGAGGTCGTCCCCGACGGACCCGCCCCGGTTCGGACCGTCGAGCCGCGGCGATACGCCGCGTTCGTGCGGCTCCTGTCGGCGTCCGCGGCCGTCGTCACGGACTCGAGTTGCGTGCAGGAGGAGGCGTGTATCCTCGGGACCCCGTGCGTGACCGTGCAGAACGCCACCGAGCGGTCGGAGACGACGGAGGTTGGCGCGAATCGGCTCGGTGCGCGCGATCCCGACGGCGTCTGCCGTTCGGTGACCGAGGCGCTCGAGTCGGACGGCGAGTGGGAGAACCCCTACGGGACCGGCGGGGCCGCGGAGCGCGTCCTCGGCGCGCTTCCCGTGGACGCGGAACGCGGGGAGATAGTCCGGTGAGAGCGGTCCGGCGTTCGGTTCCGGTCGCGGGTTAGCTCGGAGCGCTCGCCCGGACGGTTCGGTCCCCGGTCACGGTGACGAAGCAGCCGGCCATCCGGAAGGAGACGGAGAGGTCCATCGAGTCGCTGCGTTGGGCCTGCTCGACGAGGCGCGCGAGCGATTCGACGTCGAGGACGTCGTACAGTCGGTCGTCGATCCGTTCGGGTTCGATACCGCGTTCGTCCGCGACGGTCGTAACGATATTCCAGCAGAGGGTGTCGACGATGTCCGGTGTCATGTGCGTGGATGTATGCAACGGCTACGGGGGCATCTCCGTTGTGTCGACGTGTATGGCATGTCAATCGAGCGTGCACTACACACGTAGTATCACGTCAAGCAGTGGCGCAACGTCGGGACGGGCACGTCGGCCGCGTCGCCCCCGTCGCGGGCGCCGTCCATCTGGGGCGCCGCCCGTTCGGAGCGTCGCCCGTCCGGAGCACCGCTCTCGGTTCGCCCGACTAACCGTCTGCCCGCACTCCGTTCCGACCGCCCGGCCTACCGCCCGCCAGCCAGCCGGCTCGCGACGCCGTCCCGGTCCGAGCGTATCCGCTCCGCGAGCTCGGAGACCTGCGCCAACACGGGGTAGCGAGGCCCGTCCGTCGGCTCGTACAGGTACTCGTAGAAGGCGTGCTCCCCGTCGACGTCGACCGCGGAGTCCGGCGTCATGGGCGGGTCCGTGAGCGCCTCCTGTCGCTCGGCGGCGATCCCGTCGCACTCGCGTTCGAGCTCTTCGAGCCGCCTCCAGACGTCGATCGCCGCGTCGGTGCCGGCCCCGGAGACCCCGTCGAGGTGTTCGAGGAGCCGGCGGCGGCGGCGGTCGACGCAGGAGAGGTCGTTCTCGAACGACCGCAACGCCTCGATCTCCTCGCCGATCGCCTCGGCGAGCGAGGAGCGCGCGTCGGCCGCGTGTCGGCTCCGACTGACGAGCGCCGACTGCGCCGCCTCGGACAGGGTGCCGTTCGACGCCAGCGCCGTCGCCGTGTCGGGACCCAGCTCCGCTGCGAGGCTCTCCGGGACCGTCTCGTCGTACTCCTCCCTGTAATGCGGCACCGACATCACCGTGTCGCGGTACGCCGCCAGCACGCGCCTGAGTTTGACGTCACCGTCGGCGCGGTCGACCGTGCGAACCGCCGCCATCTGTCCGTCGAATCCCGACGGCGTCGATCCGGTCGGCGCCGGATCGAGCGCGGAGACGCGGTCAGCGAACTCCTCGAACGCGTCGCGCTCCGCGAGGACGCGCCGCTGCTCGTGCTGGCCGGCGTCGGCCGCCTCGCGGACGTACGCGAACGCGAGGAACGCCGCGAGCCCGACGACGACCGCCCCGACGACGACGGTCGGCTCGGTCGCCGCCGCGCCGACTTCACACGAGAGGGTCGTGCACTCCCCCGTCGCCGCCGGGTCCGCGCTGGGGATCCGGAAGGCGTTGGCGGAGCCCGAATACACGCTCATTGGATCCGTTAACACGGTGCACACACAAAGCACTTACGTCCGATTCACGGCGGAAAGAAGACGATCCCTCGCGCCGCTGCTGATCGGGCTCACCTGACGAGGGGTAAGGCGCGTCGGAAGCGGTCCCGAGAAGCGGACGGTCCGGCTACTCGACGACGCCGTCGTCGGTGATCACGGTGTCGATCATCCCGATCGGGGTGGCGTCGTAGCTCGGGTTCTCGATCTCGACGTCCTCGACGGGTTCGCGCATCACCTCGACGGCGTCGCGGAACTCGTTCTCGAACCGGAACTCCTCGATCGTCTTCGCGCCCGAGCCGACCGCGGTCACCGGCACCTCGAGCTCGCGCGCGGTGACGACCACGGGGAACGTTCCGATCCGGTTGTAGTAGGTGCCGCCGGTGATGCAGGTGATCCCGAGGAGGACGCGGTCGCAGTCGCGCAGGGCGTACCCCATCGCGCTGTCGACGACCATGTGGACGTCGACGCGGGGTATCCCAGCGAGGACGCGCGCCGTCTTGCGGCCGAGCGTGCGCGGGCGCGCCTCCGTGACGTAGACGGTCAGGTGCGCGCCGTCGCGGGCGGCGTCCTCGATGGACTCCAGCACCGTCGTCGAGTAGTCGTGGACCAACAGCGTGTCGCCGTCCTCGATGCGTTCGGCCGCGTTGGCGGCGGCCTCCCCCTTCGCCGTCTCGATGTCGTCGGCGACGCGGTCGATGGTCTCCTGCAGCAGCTGTTTGGCGTCCTCGACGCTGGTCGGCTCGCCGATGATGGAGCGCTCGACGTCGCGCATCGCGTTGTGAAGCGCGGCGTGAGAGGGGTTCGACCGGCGAAGCACGCCCGCGTTGTGTTCGAGGTCGCGCTCGAACTCGTCGACCGTCACGTACTCGCGGTCGAGCAGTTCCGCGAGCGCGCGCGTCGCCTTCACGGCCACCGCCGACGTGCTGTGAGTCCGCATCGCCCGGATCTCGGCGACGGTCTCGTCAATCATACAGATACCGTCGTCGCGGCCGTTCAAAGGGGTTCCGGGGTTTCGTCGGTCGATCCGAGCGAGCGGATCCGACTGGCGACGAGATCGGCGTGTTCCATCACAGACAAGTGCGGTGGCGCGTGCCTGCGAGCGGGCCACCGGCCCGCGAGGAGCACGCGCGAGGGAGTCGGCCGGCGCTCGTAAGCGCCGGCCGACGAGGCTGGGGAGGTATGAGGCTGGGTGCGGTCGCGGTCGGGGAGGACTCAAAGGGGCAGTCGCCGGCGGCTCCGTCGCCGGCTGCCAGAGGCGCGAAGCGCCTCGCGGCTGGGACTTTGGAAGTGTTCACAGTTGGAACACAGACAACTGCTTATAAGCGAGCGGCTGGTGGTTTGAAGAAGTTCCGACGATCGAAGGGGGCCGAATCCGAAACGACGTGCTCCGCGACGTCTCAGGCGTACTTCGCGACGATGTTGAGCACGTCGTCGAGCTCGTCGCCGTCGAGCGAGTAGCGCTCCTGGGCGAACACCGAGCGCAGCTCGGTGCGGTCTTCGGGGAGGAGGTCGGCGATCTTCACGGCGGTGGGGACGTCGATCTGCTCCAGTTCCGTCAGCTCCTCGACGAGCTCGCGGGACTCCTCGGCGTCGAGCCGGGCGAACCGGTTGACGTGCTCGATCGCGCGAGCGAGCTCGTAGCGGAGGTCGCGTTCCTCGTCCTGGGCGCGCTCCGCCTCGATGTCCACGAGGACCTCCTTCGCCTCGGAGACGGTGACGTACTCCTCGTCGACCTTCTCTTTGAAGATCGTCATCTCAGTTCTGCTGGGCGCTCATGTGGGCGGCGCGGACGATGAGCGTCTTCGTCTTCCCGCCGTCCGAAATCTCGACTTTGAACGCGGCGCCCTGCTTGCCCACGACGGTGCCGGTCCGGCCGTCGAAGCGCGGGTGGAAGCGACCCTCCTGCACGCTGGGGTCGATCTTGAGGTGGACCTGCGAGCCCGACTCGAACTCCTGGATGGCTCGCTGCGGCGGCGACGTGCCGCGGTCGCGCGGTTTGTTCGAGAGCTTGTCGCGGGTCGCCTTCTGGGGCCCATTGGAACTCGGCATGGTCTTGGGCTACGTTCCGCTGCCGCAGGTATAAATGGTGCGTTACGGCCGCCGCCCGAGAGCGGGTACCACACGGCGGTGGCGCCGTCGCGAGCGGGGGATCTCACGGCGACGACCGCCTTCGGATCCCCCGGCGACAGCACTTCCGACCCCCCGGCGACAGCGACCACAGAGCGGGGGGTCCGAAACGCTCCGAAACCCCCGCGACGGGCGCGAAAAGTACCCTATGGAAGACCCCCTATCGAAAGTGCTAATCCCGGGAGTTCCCTAGCGTGTTTATAATGAGTCACCAGTTGCCGGACGTGCAGGCGTCGGCACCCGACGTCACCGTCGGGCTCTCGCAGGTCGGCGTCACCGGCGTGGAGAAGCTCGTCAAGCTCGCCCGCGGGGACAAACGCCCCATCGTTCTCATGGCGGAGTTCGAAGTGTTCGTCGACCTCCCGAGCGGACGCAAGGGGATCGACATGTCTCGGAACCTCGCGACGGTCGACGAGATCCTCGAAGAGATCACCCGCGAGGAGGCGTACCGCGTCGAGGACGTCTGCGGGGACGCCGCCGAGCGACTCCTTGAGAAGCACGACTACACCAGCACGGCCGAGGTGTCGATGACCGCGGAGCTCGTCACCCGCGAGGACACGCCGGCGTCCGGGATCGAGACGCAGAGCACGTCTACGATCGTCGCCAGCGCGACCGCGACCGAGGCGGGCACCCGCGAGGAGATCGGCGCGGAGGTCACCGGGATGACCGTCTGCCCCTGCTCGCAGGGGATGAGCGAGTCTCGCGCCCGCGAGAAGCTCGCCGACCTCGGCGTCGACGAGGAGACGACCGAGGAGTTCCTCGACGCCGTCCCGCAGCCGGGCCACTCTCAGCGCGGCCACGCGACGCTCACCGTCACCACCGACGGCCACCCCGACCTCGACCTCCGCGACCTGATCGACGTCGCCCGCGACTCGATGAGCGCGCGGATCTACAACATGGCGAAGCGCCCCGACGAGGACCACATGACCTACGAGGCCCACGCCGACGCGAAGTTCGTCGAGGACTGCGTCCGCGCGCTCGCCGAGGGGACGGTCGAGGAGTTCGACCACCTCCCGGACGACGCCGTGGTCCGCATGAAGCAGTCGAACGACGAGTCGATCCACCAGCACAACGCCCACGCCGAGCGCGAGGTCACGATGGGCAACCTGCGGGCCGAGCTAAACGCGCGGTAGGCGCGGACTGGCCCTCGCTCGCGGAACGGTCATGGGGTCCCGGCTCTGCTGCGCTCCCCTTCTTCGGACGCGTTTCGTCCGAAACAGTTGATCACTGAAAAGTACGAGGTAAATCGAGAGCCGTGGTACCGTGACGTTCGGAAGCGTTATGCCCCAAAGGACTGTACGTTTGATTGCAATGGCAAACGGAAAAGTTGATTTCTTCAACGATACTGGCGGCTACGGTTTCATTTCGACTGACGACGGCGATCTCGACGACGACGAGGACGTGTTCTTCCACATGGAGGATGTTGGCGGTCCGGACCTCGAAGAGGGTCAGGAGATCGAGTTCGACATCGAATCGTCCCCCAAGGGACCTCGCGCGACGAACCTCGTCCGCAACTAACGACTACTTCTGCCCTCGTTTGCAGCGATGGCCGGAAGTCTGTTTTTCCAGACGCTCACACGCCTAGTCAGCGGTCGCTGTCCGTGTTGTATTGACCGGAGCTAGATCAGAGTGCGTCGGTGAGTCGTGAGTAGAGCCGACTCACCCGAACGACAGCGGATCCGACTCCGCCCACCGCGGCTCGAACTCCTCGCTCACGCTCGTCGCGAACTCCGCGTCCTTCACGTCGATCATCGCGAACGGCTCGTCCCCCGAGAGCGGGTGCGGCACCTCGATGCACACCTCGATCCCGTCGAACACGTTGAACGTGCCGTCGACGCCCGCGGTCGTTCGGACCTCGAACCCCTCCATGTCGGAGAGCTCCGCGGTGTACCGCCGACCGACGCTCCGCGGCAGCGCATCGACCGTCTCCGGCGACAGCAACACCCGTATCTCGACGCCACGCTCCAGTGCCGACTCCAACTCGGCGGCCACCTGTTCGCCGATCGTGCCGAGGTCGAAGCCGGTCGCGGGCGCCCCGACGACGACGACCATCCGGCGCTCGGCGGCCGCGATCCGCTCTAAGAGGAGGTCCGTCGCCTCCTCCGCGCCGACGGCCGCGGTCCAGAACTGGCCGTCCACCGGCTCCCCCGCGTCGAGCTCCGTCGAGAGGTCCGCGACCACCTCCTCGTACTGCTCCACCTGCGTCTCCAGCTCGCGTTTCTTCTCGTCGAGCAGGCGGTCGAGCGCGGCGTCGGGCTCGACCGCCGCGTACTTCTTCGGCCGACTGGCGGCCTGGCTCCGGACGAGGTTGTGCTGCTCCAAGCTGTTGAGCACGTCGTACACGCGTCCCATGGGGACCTCGCTGGCCCGCGAGAGGTCCTTCGCGGTCGTCGGCCCGGTGCGTAGCAGCGCGCGGTAGGCGCGCGCCTCGTACTCGGAGAGCCCCAGATCCCGGAGAGATGCCATACCATCCGATCACGCGGCATTGACATAAACACGTCGCCCGTTTACACGCGGGTGCGGTGGTGAGCGGCGCTCCGCGGCTACCGGACGATCGATCGAATCGACGCAGACGACCGAAGGCGGACGACAACGACGGATACCGCGTCCTACTCCGCGGTCTCGGCGACTCGCCGCATCAACTCGTCCGGCGTTTCCGCCGGCTCGGAGACCGCGTCGCCGGCGACGACAAGCGCCGACCCCGCGGGGACCGACCGCGGCGCCAGCGACCCCTCCGCGTGGGCGTTCGGGGCGACAACCTTCTCGTGGTCGGCGACTCGCCAGGCCGCGCGGTGGAGGTCGCTCCCCGGCTCGTCGCCGACCGCGATAACGGTGGTGCCGCGGAGCAGGCGCCCGACGAGGCTCCCATAACCGGCGACCTGCATGCCAAGCCGCTCCGTGGCCCCGGCGAACGACGCCGCGGTCTCGCGGGCGACCTCGCGGTAGCGGTCCTCGCCGGTCAGCGCGGCCAAGTCGAGTAGCGCGGTCGCCATCTCGACGTTGCCGTCGAGGGGACGGAAGGGGCGGTCGAGCAGGCCCGGCCCCGACCGCGGTCCGTCGACGAAGGAGCCGTCCACGTGAAGTCGATCGATCGCTCGGTCCGCGACCGCGCGGGCGACGTCGGCTCCATCACCGAGAACGCCGGCCGCCCGCACGTACGCGCTCACGACGCGAGCGACGTCGTCGAGCAAGTCCGACTCGCCGACCTCGTCGCTGCCGCGGTAGCGGGTCACCTCGCCGGTGTCGGCGTCGATCAGGTCGCGTTCGAGACCGTCGAGGATCCGGTCGGCGTACTCGCGGGCACGCCCGTCGTCGGTGTACGCGGCGACCGCGAGCAGCCCGTCGGCCGCGAGCGCGTTCCCGCCCGCGAAGACGGTGAGGTCGCGGCGGGGCGGGTCGAGATCCGCGCGGTCGTCGGCGGGCGCGGCGTAGTAGGCGCGACCGAGCCCGGGCCCGAGGCTCCCGCCGACGCCGTAGCCGGTCCAGAGGTCGTCGGTGAGGAAGTCGACCGCGTCGGTCGCGGGCCCCAGGTACGCCTCGTCGCCAGTGTAGAGGTAGGCGTTCGCGAACGCGCGCGTGACCGCCGCGTTCGTGTCGATCGGCTTTTCGTAGGCGACGTCGCTCCAGTCGCGGGTCCCGGCGAACCGGAAGAAGCCGCCGGCGACGTCGTCGGCGAGGTGGTCGCGCACCGCGTCGAGCGTCCGGAGGGCGCGATCGCGGTCGCGCTTCAGCGCGAACTCGACGGTGCGGGGAAGCGGGAACTTCGCGTCCGTCCCCCAGCCGGCGTGCTCCTCGTCGTACTTCACCTCCACCTGCCCGGCGAGGTGGCTCTCGATCGCGTCGGTCAGCTCCCCGCGGGGCGGGAGGTCGGCGTCGAGCGCGCGCGGCACTCTCCCCCCCGAGCGCCCCTTATCGGCCCACATCTGGCGGACGGACTCCAGCACCTGCCGCATCCCGTCGACGTCGAGGTAGCCCGCGCCGGTGAGCAGTTCGCCGTCGGGCGTGAGGAACGCCGTGGTCGGAAACCCGCCCATGTTGTACCGCTCTCGCACGCGCGGGAGACGGTCGACGTCGACGCGGACCGGGACGAACCCCTCGTTGACGTTGGCGGCGATCCGGGGCTCGGCGTACGTGACGGCGTCCATCTCGTGACAGCCCTCACACCAGGTGGCGGACAGCGAGAGGAGCACCGGACAGTCCCGCTCGTCGGCTTCGGCGAACGCCTCGGGCCCCCAGTCGCGCCACTCGACGTGCGTCTCGTCGGTCATACGAGAGGTCGGGTCGGCCCGTGGGTAAGCGCTTCGAGACCGGACGGGAGGCCGACGGCGGCGAACGCGATGACGGCAGTCAAATGACGGCGCGGGAGGGAGGGAGGGCGTGGTCGGACGGTTCGGTGCGTCTGGAGGGCGACGCCTCGGCGCTGCCGGTCCGCGGTCAGCGCTTGTAGTCGTGGCCGAGCGCGAGCGCCAGCGCGTTCGCGAACAGCAGGGCGACGAACAGCCGTCCGGTGCCGCCGTCGAGCCCCGAGTACAGCAGGGCGGGGTACGTGGCAGGGATGGCGATCGCGGCCCAGAAGGCGGCGGCTTTCAGGGTGCCGGTCATCAGCCCGGCGACCTGTCGGCCGGAGGCGAGGCGCGTGGGGGCGGGGATTGACATTGACAGTTTCGTGTATGTCTGGGGACCCCATATATCCAGCAGAGGGTTCGGGGAATTTCACCACGTTTCTCGACGGGTTACGAACGTTTTAACACGGGCACAAAATCATTTTAACCGTTTATACGTCTCTCTAATCCTTTTCTCTCGTAATCGCGAGAGCCGAGCGGACGACCGCCGGTCGCCCCCGATCGGCACCGGGTCCGGCGCGGCTGCCGCGGGACCAACCGCTTTGGTCCTCCAGGAGAACGGGGAGGTATGACGGACACGGAACCGACGGCGGAACGCGGAGCGCGGAACGGGGGACGGACCGCGGCCGACGGCGGGGCGAAACCGCGGGTTGCCGTCGTCGCCTGCGGCGGCACCATCGCGTCCGAGCCGGACGACGGCGGCGCGGCGCCGGCGAAGACCGGCGACGACCTCGTCGCGGCGGTCCCGGGCGTCGAGCGGTACGCGACCGTGAGCGCCCGCGAGGTCTGCTCGCAGCCGGGGTTCGACGTGCGGTGGCGCGACGTGCTCGCGACCGCGGACGCGGCGCGCGAGGCGGTCGCGGGGGGCGCCGACGGCGTCGTCGTCACCCACGGCACCGACACGCTCGCGGACACCGCCTTCGCGCTCGACCTCCTCACCGACCTCGACGCGCCGGTGGTCGTCACGGGCGCCCAGCGCCGGCTCGACGAGGTCTCCACCGACGCGCCCGCGAATCTGACGCTCGCGGTCCGCGCCGCCGCCGACGACCGGTTCGCGCCGGGCGTTCACGTCGCGTTCGACGACGAACTCCACGCGGCCCGCGACGTGATCAAGGGCCACAGCAACGCGCTCTCGACGATGACCTCGCCGGGGGCCGGACCGGTCGCGACGTTCATCCGGGCCGGGTCGCGGCTCGTCCGCGAGCCGCGGCGTGGGGTCGGCGTCGACCCGCTCGCGGACGCGATCGAAAGCGCCGACGACGTCCCCGAGGTCCCCGTGGTCCACTCCGGAACGGGAGTCGGCGCCGGCGCGGTCGAGCGCGCCGTCGACGCCGGCGTCGGGGGGCTCGTGATCGAGGGGACCGGCCTCGGCAACGCGACCGCCGCGATCGGCGACGCGGTGGCCGACGCCCTCCCGGAGACGCCCGTCGTCGTCGCCGGCCGCCCGCCGGCGGGACCGACCGACCCGGTGTACGGGACGCCCGGGGGCGCGGTCACGCTGGCGGAGCGCGGCGTGACGTTCGCCGGCCCGCTCCCGGCGTCGAAGGCGCGGGTCGCGCTCGGGCTCGGGCTCGCGGCCGGCCTCGACCGCGGCGAGCGGGACGCCGAGGGCGTCGCCCTCGGCGACCTGTTCCGAACGCCGGGGAGCGTCTGAGCGCCGGAGATAGCACAGAGAAGCGTTTGTGCCTACGGGAAGCCCTTATGCGCGTCCCGCGTAGCGACGGCCATGATCCGACGCACGCGGCGGACGGTCCTGTGCGGTCTCGGCGCCGGAGGCGTCGCCGCGCTCGCCGGCTGTACGAGCGGAGGCGATCCGGGGGCCGGCGACGGCGCAGACGGGAGCGACGGTACCGACGGAGGAGACGGGGGTGACGGCGGTGACGGCGACGACGACAGCGATCCGGACCCCGAGACCGAGGTGCATCAGGTCGGCGGCGCCCTCTCGGGCCCGGCGTGGAGCCGCGAGGAGCGCCGCGGCTTCGCCGCGCTGATCACCGATGAGAGCGACGCCGCGTGGGTGCTCCGGGAGGCGCCTGAAGAGACGGTCGCGTTCGTCGAGGCGACCGACTTCGACGAGTCGGCGCTCGCGTACGTCGAGTCGGTCGGGCCGACGACCTGTCACGCCAGGATCTCGTTCGCCGACGTCGCGGTCGAGGACGGGACGCTCGTCGCGAGCGCGAGCGTCGAGGGGCCCGAGAGTTACGAGATCGCCTGCGGGGAGGCGATCACCTTCTCCGGAGCCTTCCTCCGGGTCGCGACCGACGCCCGCCCCGACGCGATCCGGGTATCGGTCACGGACGGGTGGGGCGAGACGGGCGAGGTGAGCGGCGAGGACGGCGTGCTCGACCCGGAGCGACTCGACGGGTACGTCCGCCCGGACGGCGACCCCGAGACCGTGCCCGCCGGGCTCGACTGCGAGACGGACGACTTCCAGCGCCACCCCGCCGTATACGAGGACGGCGTGTCGTGGGGCACCGGCGGCGGCGCCGGGGGGGACGGCGACGGCCTCGAACTCCGCGTCGTTGACCCGAACGGCGACGGCGGGGCCGCGGCCGCCGCGTTCGAGCGCGGCGACGAGCTCCGGATCGAACTGACCAACGCCTCGGGACACGAGGCCTACGTCGGCAACCGAGGGAAGTACAACCTCGAACTGCGGACCGAGTCGGGATGGAGGGAGATCCGCGGCGCCGAGGCGGGGACGACGTTCGACTACACCGACGAGGCGATCGGCGTCCGGCCGGGCGAGACGCTCGCCTGGGAGTTCGAGCTGACCGAGGCGGGGCTGATCGAGGGCGGTCCGCACGCCGACGACCTCCGGGTCTGTCCCGACCTCGTCCCGGGCCGTTACCGGTTCGTCTTCTGGGGCGCCGACGACCTCGCGGTCGCGTTCGACTACGCGGGGTAGTTCGGCGGCTCCAGTCCCGTCGCCTACGCCCGAACTTCGATCAGGAGGTCCGACTCGGGCGACTCGCCCATCACCTCGCGGATCCGGTCCCACGAGAGGCTCGCGCGGGCGGTCACCGTCTCGGCCGCGGCCGCGCCGCAGGCGTTGCCGACGAGCAGGGGCACCTGGTAGTCGCGCGGGTCGTGCGAGAATCCGCCGTCGACGATGTCGGGCTCACGGAGGGCCGCGCCGAGGAATCCGGCCGCGAAGGCGTCGCCGGCGCCGGCCGTGTCGACCGGGTCGACGTCGAAGCCGGGATGCGAGACGTCGCCGTGCGGCGTCCGGATCGTCGCGCCCTCGTCCCCGAGCTTGATCGCGACCACGCGGTCCGTCGGCTCCCACGGGTCGATGTCGGTCGAGTCGGCCAGCGCGTCCGCCTCCCGAGCGTTCAGAAAGAGGGCGTCGGCCGCGTGGAGCGCGGCCTCGAACTCCCGGTCCCCGACGCGCCGCCCGGGGTCGAAGCTGCGGGTCGCGCCCGCCTCGCCCGCCGCGGTCGCCAGCGCGGCCGCCGTCTCCGGCTGCTGTCCCGTCAGGTGGAGGTGGTCGGCCGCCGTCAGGGTGTCGCGGTCGAGCCCGGCCGCGGTGAACGACTCGTTGGCGCCGTCGTTCGCCAGCATCAGCAGCTCGCCGCCGCCGTCGACGATCACGTACTTCACCGAGGTGGGCTCGTCGGCGTCGACGAGCACCTGGCCGGGGTCGACGCCGGCGCTCGCGAGCTCGCGGAGCGCGAGCGCGCCCGACTCGTCGCCGCCGACGCTCCCGTAGACGACGGACTGCCCGCCGAGGTCGACGAGCCCGACCGCGACGTTCGCGGCGCTGCCGCCCCCGGACTGTTCGAGCCGCTCGATCCGGGTCTCGCCGTCCGGCTCCGGCAGTCGGTCGACGTGGATCGTCACGTCCCAGTTGATGTGACCCGCGGCGATCACCTTCGGCACGCGGCTCGACTCCTCCGGCGAGAGGTCGGGGTCCGTACCGACGGGTCCGGATCCGCCCGGCGCTCCCGCGCCGTCGCCCGGTTCGGCGTCGTCTGACTCCCACTCGGAGACCTCCTCGTCCCACTCCGCGACCTCTTCCTCCCAGTCGTCGCGCCCGGTCTCGCTCCCGTCTCCGTTCCCGCTCCTCTCTCCGTTCCCGCTCCTCTCTCCGTTCCCGCTCATGGCTCCGCCCACGGCTCCGCGGCCCCCTCGCCGAACAGCTCCCGCATGAGCGTCACGATGCTCTCCGGCGGGAACTGCCCGTGCTCGGTGACGATCGCGTCCATGTACCGCGGCGGCGTCACGTCGAAGGCGGGGTTCTCGACCGCGATCTCGCCGATCTCCTCGCGGTCCTCGGTCCCGATCACCTCGCTCTCGTCGCGCATTTCGATCTCGACGGTGTGACCCGTCAGCGTCTCCGGGTGGAGCTTGATCGTCTGGGCCGCGGTCATGATCGGAACGCCGCGCTCGCGGGCGTTGACCGCGAGCCCCGAGGTGCCGATCTTGTTGATCACGCCCCCGTCGGCGGCGATCGAGTCGGCCCCCACGACGACGTGGTCGACCTCGTCGAGGTAGCGCCGGGCCGCGGAGTCGACGATGAGCGTGACCGGGACCCCGGCGTCGCGGAGCTGTTCCGCGGTGATGTGGCCCTGCTGTCGCGGACGCGTCTCCTTGACGACCGCCGAGATCGACTTCCCCTGCTCGACGGCCGCCTCGATGCACGCGAGCGCGTCGGTCGAGTGACAGTGCGTCATCACCGTGTCGCCGTCGGCGAGGCGGTTGGCGCCCACCCGCCCGAGGTCCTCCTGCGCGCGGTCGAGCTGGCGGACGAACGCCTCGCTCGCGTCGACCACGCTCCGGCGGAGCCGATCGACGTCGTCGCCCTCCATCCGCTGGAGGACGTACCGGAGGGCGTTCGGCAGCGAGACGGCCGTGGGGCGGGTCTCGCGGAGGTCGCGGGCCGCGGAGCGCATCGACGCGCGGAACGCCGTCGGGTCGCTCGCGGTCCGCCCGCTCTTCTCGGCCGCGCGCGCCTGCTCGGCGAGCGCCTCGGCGGCGGCGGAGGCGATGGTCGCCGCCCCGCGGATCTCCATCGTCGCGATCTCCTCGGCGGTCTCGCGCACCGCGGCCGCCGGCTCGTGCTCGGTCATATCGATCCGGTAACCGGCCGGGTATTTATATAACCGGGCGACTGGCCGAGAGTCCGGCCTCACTCCGCGTCCCGCCCTACTCCGAGTCCGGCTGCTGGCCGTAGCTCTCGAACCGCTCCTCGACGGTCGCCAGCTGGTCGTCGGTGAGGACGGTGGGCTCGCCGACCGCCGACGCCCGGAGGTAGAGTCGGCAGAGGTCCTCGACGTGGCGCGTGTTCTCGACCGCGGTCTCCAGGTCCGGCCCGGTCACCACCAGCCCGTGGTTCGCGAGGATCGCCGCGTCGGAGTCGGCCTCGGCCATCGCGGCGACGACGTTCGCGGCCAGTTCCTCGGTCCCGTACGGCGCGTAGTCCGCGAGCGGCACCTCCCGGCCCACCGAGACGATCATGTAGTGGACCGGCGGGAGCCGCCGGCCGAGCGTCGCCATCGTCGTCGCCCACGGGGAGTGGGTGTGGACGATCGCGCCCGGCCGGTCGTGCTTGTAAATCCCCGTGTGCATCGGCACCTCGCTTGACGGTGCCATCCGGCCCGCCAGGCGCTCGCCGTCGAGGCCGACGACCGGCACGTCGTCGGCGTCGAAGGAGTCGTACGGCACGCCCGTCGGCGTCACCGCGACCGCGTCGCCGTCGCGGACGCTGAGGTTCCCGGTCCGGCCGGGCGTCAGGCCGGCGAGCGCCGGCGCGTACTCGACGACGGACTCGCGAGCGTCGCGGAGCAGGTCGGGGTCGGGATCCGTCGGGTCCCAGCTCACGGCGCCACCTCCGTCAGGTCGGCGAAGGCGTCCGGGCGGTAGTCCGGTCGCCGCCGCTCCGGGAGCTCGTCGTCGGCCGGCGCGTCGCCGCCGGCGTCGAACAGGGCGGTGTCCATCCCGACCGCGTTCGCGCCCGCGACGTCGGCGTCGACGTTGTCGCCGACCATCAGCGCCTCGCTCGGCCGGCAGTCGAACGCCGCGAGGGCGGTCGTGAATGGCAGCGCGCTCGGCTTCTCGCGGCCCACCTCCTCGGAGGTGACGAGCCGGTCGATCCGGTCGTCGATCTCCAGTCGAGCGAGCTTCTGCAGCTGGACTCGGGTCGTGAGGTTGGTCACGACCGCGACATCGACCCCCGCCGCCGCGAGCGCGTCGAAGACCGACTCCACGCCGTCACAGAGCCGCATCTCGGACGCGTACCCCTCCCAGTAGGCGTCGCCGAGCGCGAGCGCGGCCGCGGCGTCCCGCTCGCCCGCGTGGCGCCGGAGCGCGCGCTTGAAGTAGATGTGCCGGTCGTGAGAGGCTGCGGTGCCGGCCGTCTCGCGCTTCGCCTCCCGTCGCGCGGTCGCGTACAGCTCGTCGAACGCCTCGCGGTCCATCTCGTACCCGCGCTCGCGGAACGCCGCGAGCGCCGCCCGCTTGCCGGCCTCGTTGCAGGGCGGATACGGGTACAGGGTGTTGTCGAGGTCGAAACAGACGGCCTCGTAGCTCATGTCCCCACTCGGCCGGGCGGCGACTTAAGCGTGGTTCGACGCGGTCGCTCCGTCGATTTATAAGCGATACCGCGGCCAGCGCGCCCGTGAGCTGA
The DNA here is from genome assembly GCF_002252895.1 of Halorubrum sp. Eb13. Lineage (NCBI taxonomy): Archaea > Methanobacteriati > Methanobacteriota > Halobacteria > Halobacteriales > Haloferacaceae > Halorubrum > Halorubrum sp. Eb13. The sequence continues at coordinate 24,506 of NZ_NHPE01000022.1, forward strand.
GCCGTCGTCCGCGGCGGCCGAGGCGGGAGCCCGGCGCACCGCCGCGGAGAGGGACCGCGCCGGCTGTTCGCTCGGGTCCGTCAGCGATCGGTCCGACCGCTCACTGCTCGTTCATCGCCTCGCTGGCGATGTTCCGACCGCGGGAGTTGAGCGCCACCTCGCGGCGCACCCGCACCTCCTCGACCACGTCAAGCTCGACGAGCCGCTCGAACGTCTCCTCGACCGCGTCGACGTCCATCCCGAGGAACGACGGGATCTCGAACGGCGAGACGCCGGAGTACAGCGCCATCAACACCTCCCGGTCGCGGCTGGAGAGGTCGACGTTCGTCGAACTGCGCTCCTCGCCCTTCCGGAGCCACGCCTCGACGAACCGCATCCGGTTGGGATCGCCGGCGACGTGCGTCTCGATGCTGGTGCCCTCGTCGTCGGTGTGAGACACCTCGATGACGGGCTTCTTCTCGCCGTTGACGGTGCGTTTGGCCGCGTCGAGGCCGCTGATATCGTCGAGGTCGAACTTCACGAACGCGCCGCTCTCCAAGGCGGCGTTGAGCCCGTTCTCGTCGATCTTCACGCGGGCCTGCTCCCACTCGGTCTCCTGGACGACGCCGCCCTCGATCGCGGGGTGTTTGGCGGTCACCGTCCGCTGGTCGAGCAGCGCCCGGTAGACGTCGCGCTCGAACGCCTCGTGGTCCGACGCCGCGACCAACAGCACCTGGTTTCCGAGGTCGAAGCTCACGTAGTTCGAGACGCGCGCGACCGACTGGTTGGCGTCGTGGCGCCCGCCCAGCCCCCGGAGCTCCGAGAGTGGGATCGTTCGCTTCCCGTCGTTGCCGGCGAGGATGAGCCGCCGGTTCGAGAGGAGCACCCGCCCCGGCGTCCACGAGACGTCGCTCACCTTCCGACCCTCTCGGACGGCGACTGCGAAGCGACCCTGCGTGTCCGTCACCTTGTACTCGCCGCCGCCGTCGGACATCTACGGTCCCCCCGCCCGGAGCTTGGACACCGCAGAGAACACCCGCTGCCGGACCGCGGAGCTCTCGTCGTCGGTGAGGTCTTCGAGCCGGTTCAGCGTCTCCTGCCCGCCGATCTGCCCGAGGACGAACACCGCCTTCGCCCGCGCGTCCTCCGGGTGTTCGGTGCCGAGCCGGTCGAGCAGCCGGTCCTCGACGATCGGGCCTCCGAGGCTCTTGAGGCTCGTGGCCGCGAACTGAGCTGTCTGCGCGTCCTCGTCGGCGAGCGCGTCCGCGAGCGCCTCGACCGCGAGCGCCGACTCCGGCTCCGCGACGCGACCGAGGATCCACGCCGCGTTCCGCCGCTGGCGGCTCTGCTGGCCGTCCGTGAGGATCTCGACGAGCGGCTCGACGACCGTGGCGTCGTCCGCCGACTTCAGCTCGGAGACGACGCGGTCGCGGACCGCGTGGCTCTGCTCGGTCGGCACGTTCGACAGCAGCTCGATGACCGAGTACACCGCGGCGTTCCGGACGACCGCGCTCTCGTCGCCGAGCGCGCGCGCCAGCGGCTCAACCGGCTCGGGGTTGTTCGCCTTCCCGAGCGCGCCGGCGGCGATCCGCCGGAGCGACTCGTCGCCGTCGTCGAGGAGGTCGAGCAGCGGCGACAGCGCCTGGTCCGTCCCCACGTTCCCGAGGGCGTTCGCCGCGGCGCGCTTGACCCGCGGATCGCCGTCGTCGAGCCGCTCCGTCAGCGCCGGCACCGACCGCGGGTCCGCGAACGTCCCGCAGGCCTGACAGGCTCGCAGCCTGACCCGGGGGTCCTCGTCGTCGAGCGCCTCGACGAGGTGCTGGAGCCCGCTGGCGTCGTCGAGCCCGCCGAGCGCGTTCGCGGCGGCCATCCGGAGCTCCGGGCGGTCGGCCTTGAGCGCGCGGGCGAACTTGCGGGCGGTGACCCACTCCGCCTCGGAGCCGCTGGTGCCGGTGAGCTCCTCGAGCAGTTGTTCGAGCGCCGCCTGTCCGAGTTCGTCGAGCGCGTCGACCGCGGCGCCGCGGACCTCCGCGTCGTCGTCTCTCGTCGCCGCCCGGAGGAGTCCCTCGACCGTCGCCTGGTCGTCGACGTCGCCGACCTCCCCCAGAAACTCGGCCGCTCGGCGCCGGACCGCGGCGCTGTCGCTGCTCAGCGCGTCCCTGAGCCGTTCCGCGTTCCCGTCCCGGGCGTACTGGTACAGGGACATCAGACCCTCCCGAACACCCGTCGGCGCTTGTCGATCGGCTCGTACCTGTCGGACCGCTCCGGCGGGACGCTCTCCGTCATCCCGAGCACGAGCACGCCGTCGTCGGCGAGCGACGCCTCGAGCGTGTCGAACAGCGCGCCCTTGTGGTCGACGTCGATGTAGATCAGGAGGTTGCGACACAGCACGACGTCGAACGGGTCGCGCGCGCCGTCGCGGATCAGGTCGTGCGTCTCGAAGTCGACGAGCCGCTGGACCGCCCGCCGAACCCGAAACGTGTCGCCGTCGCGCTCGACGTAGCGGTCGGGGTCCGAGAGCGGCTCCAGCTCCTCCGCGATGTCCGTCGTCCGAGTCGTGTGATAGACGCCGTCGCGGGCGTTGTCGAGCGCCTCTTCGCTGATGTCGGAGCCGAGCACCTCGATCCGCGACTCGTCGATCTCGGGGTCGTCGCAGGCGAGCATCGCGACCGAGTACGGCTCTCGACCGTCCGCCGAGGGGGCCGACCAGACGCGGACCCGCCGCTGCTCGCTCGTCCGCTCGCGGAGCACGTCGCGGAGGACGTCCCACATCTCGGCGTTGCGGAAGAACTCCGTCACGTTGATCGTGAGCGCGTCCATCAGCGCACGCCGCTCCTCGTCGTCCTCCCGAAGCAGGCGCTCGTACTCCGCGTGCGACTCGGTGTCGCGGCGGCGCATCCGCGCCGTGATCCGGCGGTCGAGGTACGACTCGTTGTAGTAGCCGGGCTCGAACGGAACGGTGTCGTCGATCTGACGGAGGACGCCCTCGAAGGCGGTCTCGCTGCTCATAGGCTCACCACGTCGAGAACGGCCACGACGTCGCCGTCGCCGAGGACCGCCGTGCCGCTCAGTCCCGGAGTCCCGGACAACGGCCCGTCGAGGGGTTTCACCACCACTTCTTCCTGGTCGAGCACCGCGTCGCAGTGGAGCGCGACCTGCCGGGTCTCCTCGCGGATCCGCACCAGCATCCCCTCGTCGGTGACGCCGCCGTCGGTCGACGCGGCCTCGGCGTCGCTCACCGCGGCCTCGGCGTTCGCCGGCGGTCCGTCCTCCGCTCCGGCGTCGCTCTCTCCGGATCCGTCGCCGATTCCCGAGCCGACCGCCGCGGCGCCGCTCTCCGCGAGGCGCTCGTTCAGTCGGATCACGGGGTAGAGGTCGTCCTCGTGGCGGACGATCTCGTCGCCGTGGACCTCCTCCACGTCGTCGGCGCGGGCGACCTCAGCGATCGACTTGATCGGGATGCCGTACTCCGTGCCGCCGACGTCGACGAACATCACCTTCACGATGGCGACGGTGACCGGGAGGCGGAACCGGACCGTCGTTCCCTCGCCGGGCTCGCTCTCGACCGCGACGGAGCCGTCGAGGTCCCGGGCGGTCGTCCGGACGACGTCCATCCCGACCCCGCGCCCGGAGACGTCGGTGACCTCCTCCGCGGTGGAGAAGCCGGGGTGGAAGACGAGGTCGTACACCTCGTCGTCCTCCATCGCCTCGACCGCCTCGCGGCTCTTGACGTCCTCCTCGACCGCCTTCTCGCGGAGCTGGTCCGGGTCGAGTCCGCCGCCGTCGTCGGCGACCTCGATTATCACGTGGTCGCGCTCGCGCTCGGCCGTGAGCCTGACGTGTCCGGTCGGATCCTTGCCGGCGGCCTCGCGCTCCTCGGCGGACTCGATCCCGTGGTCCACCGCGTTCCGCAGGACGTGCACGAGCGGGTCGCGCATCTCCGTGAGGATCGTCCGGTCGAGCTCCACGTCGTCGCCCTCGATCTCGAAGTCGATCCGCTTGTCGAGGTCCCGCGAGATGTCGCGGACGAGCCGCGGGAACGAGTCCGACACCTGCGAGAACGGGATGAGCCGCATGTCCATTGCCGTGTCCTGGAGGCTGGACGCGAGCTTGTCGAGCTCGTCCAGCGTGTCCGACTCGGCGTCCGCCGCCTCCAGCTCGCGCCGGAGCTTGATCCGGCTCGTCACCAGCTGCTCGACGAGCCCGTACAGCTCGTCGACCTGGTCGACGTCGACGCGGATCGACTTGATCTCGTCGCGGTCGGTCGTCTCGGACTGCGAGTCCGGTTGGCCGGCCGAATCGGCGTCGCCGTCCGGAGCGGGCGTCGTATCGGACTCCGCCGGCTCGCCGTCGGGCGCACCCTCGGCCGTCTCTCCCTCGCCGGGGCCGGTCTCTTCGGTCGGCGCCGGCGCCGCCTTTTCGGCCTGCGCGCTCGACTCGTCGCCGTCGGCGGCGGCGTCGCCGGTCTCCGCGGCGGCGGCGTCACCGGTCTCCGCGGCGGCGAGCGCGGTCGCGACCGACTCGACCTGCGTGAGCGCGCCGAGCCCCTCCGCGACCACGTCGGGGTCGGCGCCGGCGACGAACGCGTCGAACCCCTCGTCGTACTCGCCCTCCTCCAGCGCGTCCGGGTCCGGATCCGTGACGTGGCCGTCGAACTGGCCGTCGAGCGCCTGCAGGACGAGCGCGGCGTCGACGCCGGCCATCGACGTCTCGCCGATCGTCACGTCGGCGTACACCACGGGGGCGTCGAGCCCCGCGGCGGCCGCCGGGAGATCGGGGACGGAGACGTCGTCGCCGTCGGCCGCGTCGTCGTCGCCATTTTCGGCAACCGTGTCGTCGCCGTCGGTCGCGTCGTCGCCGTCGGCGTCGGCGGTGTCAGCGGTGTCGTCGCCGTCGCCGTCGGCGGTGTCGTCGCCGTCGCCGTCGGTCGCGTCGTCGCCGACGGTCCCGTGTTCCTCCATCTCCCGGAGGCGGCCCTCCAGATCCGAGGGGTCGGTCGCGACCTCGCCGGCGTCGGCGATCTCAGCGACCATCGCCTCGACGGTGTCGACCCCCTCGAACAGGAGGTCCATCAGCTCGGGCGTCACCTCGCGGTCGCCCTGTCGGACCGCGTCGAGCAGGTCCTCGAGGGCGTGCCCGAAGTCGGAGACGTCGTCGTACCCCATCGCCGCGGCGTTCCCCTTCAGCGTGTGGGCGACGCGGAACACGTCGTCCATCGCCTCGGCGTCCTCGGGGTCGGCCTCCAGCGCGAGCAGGGCGTTGTTGAGGTCCGTGATGCCGTCCTCCGCCTCGGCGACGAACGCGGCGCGGTGGGAGTCCATCAGGCCTCACCCCCCACGATCGCGCCGGCGACGTCGTCGAGGTCGCGCACCTCGTCGACGCCGCCCGTCTCGACCGCGCGCTTCGGCATGCCGTAGATGACGCAGGTGTCCTCGCTCTGTGCTATCGTCCGGGCGCCGGCGTCGGCCATCGCCCGGATCCCCTCGGCGGCGTCCGAGCCCATCCCCGTCAGCACGACGCCGACCAGCGGGTCGTCGACGACCTCGGCGGCCGAGCGCATCGTCACGTCGGCGGCCGGCGTCACCGACTGCGAGTCGTCCTCGTCAAGCTTCACGCGGAGCCGCCCGGCGCGGTAGCTGTCGATTCGCGTGTGGCTCCCGCCGCGGGCGACGACGGCCTCGCCGGGGCCGATCCGCGCCCCGTCGCTCGCCTCGCGCACGTCGTACGCCGAGGCGGCGTCGAGCCGGTCGGCGAACCGAGCGGTGAACGCCTCCGGCATGTGCTGGACGATGACGATCCGACAGTCCGCCTTCGGCAGCGCCGACATCACGCGCTCGACCGCGTTCGGCCCGCCCGTCGACGATCCGATCACGACCGTCAGCGGGCCGTCGACGTCGACCGCCGCGGTCCCGGGCGAACCGCTCGCGCCGGCCGACGCGGTCGCGCCCGGCGACGGGTCGCTCGCGGGGCCGTCGGCGTCGCTCTCTCGTCGGTCCCGGGTCGCCGCGTCGAGGTCGGCGTCGGCGACCGACTTGACCGCCTCGACCAGCCGGTCGGACTCGCGCGAGACGCCGGTGGATACCTCGCCGCCCGGCTTCGAGAAGAAGTCCACCGCGCCGCGTTCGAGCGCCTCGAACGTCACTTCCGCGCCCTCGGCCGTGTGCGCTGACAGCATCAGGACGGGCGTCGGCGTCTCGTCCATCAGGCGCTCGACCGCCTCCAGCCCCCCCATACCCGGCATTTCGACGTCCATCGTCACCACGTCGGGACGCGTCTCGGCGACCACCGACAGCGCCTCCGCGCCGTCGCCGGCCTCGCCGACCACCGCCACTCCGGCATCCGTCAGGAGATCGGCGATCAGGCCCCGCATGAACGGCGAGTCGTCGACGACAACCACTCGTAAGGAGTCGTCGCGACCGCCCCGCCGATCCGTCGTCCTACTCATGTGCGATAGCGGGCCCAGAATCAGCATAAATCCACGGACCCAGTAATCACCCCTGATAATTCAGGGGACACGGTTATTGGCCCCTTCGCCGCAGGTCAGGCCATGGCAGCCACCGAGACGGAGGCCGAGCCCACGAAGGTGTTGGAGTTCGGACTAGGCGACGGGACGTACTGTCTGGACATCGGCGTCATCGACGAGATCGTCGACGCCGGCGAGCTGACGCGCATCCCCAACTCGCCGGACCACGTCGAGGGCGTGATGGACCTGCGCGGGCGGACGACGACGATCGTCGACCCGAAGACGCTGTTCGACATCGCGGCGGAGGGCCCGCGCGAGCGCATCGTCGTGTTCGACGACGCCGAGATCGACGAGGGCGGTACCGTCGGCTGGATGGTCGACGAGGTGTTCCAGGTCCGCGACGTCGCCCCCGAGGACGTCGATCGGGGCACGACCGTCGACGACGAGGGGATCCGCGGGATCGTCAAGTCCGACGACCGCTTCGTCGTCTGGGTCTCCCCCGACGTCGAGGACGTCGGCGACATCGACGCCGCCGACGTGGTCCCCGAGGACACCGAGGCGTAGCTCGCGGGGCCGGGACGAGCGTCGCGACGACGGCGGCGGCGCGACAGTTCTCACCAGTGAGAAACGCGAGCCAACCCTTATGCGCCGACCGGCGAGTGGCTTCGTATGCGCGTCACAAGCGGCGTTCCCGGGTTCGACGATCTCGTGGACGGCGGCTTCCCGGAGAGTCGTTTATACGTTGTAAGCGGCCCTCCCGGCAGCGGGAAAACGACGTTCTGCTCGCAGTTCGCCGCGCAGGGCGCCCGTAACGGCGAGGACGTCCTGTATATCAGCATGCACGAGACCAAGGAGGGGATCCGGCGCGACATGAGCGGGTACGACTTCGGGTTCGACCGCGCGCTCGACACGGACCGAGTCACGTTCCTCGACTCCTTCTCCTCCGACGGCCGCCGGTTCTTCGGCCTCCCGGGCGAGCGTCGGGACCATTCCGGGGTGACGAACCGGCTCACCGGCTTCATCAACTCCCGCGACATCGACCGCGTCGTCTTCGACTCCACCATGCTGTTGCGGTTCCTCCTCGACGACGACGAGGACACGATGATCCAGCTGCTCTCCTCGCTGAAGCGGACCGACGCGACGACGCTCCTCATCTCCGAGATGACCGACCCGAGCGCGTACTCGGAGGAGCACTACCTCGCGCACGGCGTCGTCTTCATGCACAACTACCTCGAGGACGACGGAATGCAGCGCGGGGTCCAGGTGCTGAAGATGCGCGGGACCGACGTTGACACCGACATACAGGACGTTCAGTTCACGGACGGCGGGCTCCGCGTCGGCGCCGCCACGACGGTGACCCACTGATGTACGACCGGACCTTCGGCACGGAGTGGAACGAGCTCACTCGCGAAGAGGCGGTTCGACGGGCGTTCGCCCTCGGCGTCGCGGCGGGCGTCGGGAACGGGCGCTCGGCCGAGCTCGACCGCGTGATGGAGGCGTTCCCGAGCGCGTACGACCGGAGCCTCGTCGAACTGGCGTACGACGAGGGGCGGACCAAGGCGCTCGACGCCACCGACGACGCGGACGACCCGGAGGAGGTCTGGGAGACGCTCGTCGACGCCGCGGGGACGCCCCGCGAGTCGCCCGTCGGAGCCGCGCTGCCCGGAGCGATAACGGGTCTGACACTAACGCGACCGCCACGAGAGGGTCCCCCGTCGTCACTCGACCTCCCGTCGATGCTGCGGAAGTGATCCCTCGGAAGGGTTTTACGCGATACCCCCTCAACCCAGACACATGACCGTGCTTCCCGACGCTGTCCGCGGCGCCGACAGCGTGCTCGTCAGCGGCCCCCCGATGAGCGGGAAGTACGACCTGTTCAACCGGATGCTCGCCGAGTGGACGGACGAACCGGTCGTCATCTCGACCGGCCGCACCGCGGAGAAGGTCCGCGGCGACTACGAGTCGATCACGGGACGGGACGGCGGCGACGTGACCGTCATCGACTGCGTCACCCACGAGCAGGGCGACAAGCGCGACGACACGCCGACGACCAAGTACGTCGGCAGCGCCGGGAACCTCACCGACATCGGGATCAAGTTCACCGACGTCGTCGAGTCCTCGACCGGCCGCGACCGCGCGGTCGGCCTCTACTCGCTCTCCCAGCTGTTGATGTACTGGGACCCCGAGCGCATCTACCGATTCACCCGCGTCATGACCTCGCAGACGTCGGGGGAGGGGTGGCCCTTCGTCGGCGTCGTCGGGTCGACGGCGCACGACGAGCAGGTGGTCCACACCCTTCACGAGCCGTTCGAGGTCGTGGTCGAGACGCGCGTGGAGGGCGACGACCGCGAGTTCCGCGTCCGCGGGCGGGTGGGCGGCCCCTCCGACTGGACGCAGTTCTGATCGGAAGCGGCGACCGCGCCGGTCGAACCGGAACCGGAACCGGAACCGGATCCGGCGGCCGCGACGCTCACCCGATCAGCTCGAACTGCGCCCCCAGCGGCGGCGCGTCGACGATACCCCAGTAGACGAACCGGTACGTCCCGGGACCGAGCGGCGGACAGACGGTCAGGTCGAGGTCGGGGACGGCCGAGGCGATCGCTTCTTCGTCGAGGTCGATCGACCAGCTGTACGCCCCGGTCGGGCCGAACGCCTCCTCGGTACGGGGGAGCTCGACGGCCTCTCCGGTCGTCGAGCCGCGGACGTCGAGCCAGCCCGCCGCGGTCTCCCGCTGGACCGAGTAGGCGTGTCGCCCGAGGGCGGTCGCGGGCTCGTCGCCGGTGTTTCGCAACACCAACCGGAGCGACTGGCCGTACGTCTCCGAGTTGCCCTCGGCGGACAGTTCGACGGTCGTCTCGGCCGTCTCGACGAGCGTCCCCGCAACCTCCTTCTCGAACGGCTGCGAGAGCCGGACGAACTCGTCGTCCCCGCAGGACAGCGTCTCTGGGGTCCCCTCGGGCCCCTGCGGACCGTCGCCGGCGGCGAAGTCGAGGCAGCCGGCGGCGCCGACCGCTCCCGTCGCGGCCAGCGTCGCCCCGGTCCGCGCCAACAGGTCGCGTCGCGTGCGCTCCATGCGAACCGTAGGGGCGGGACCGGTTTCAAGGGCACGCGTTCGGGCGACCGACGCCCCCTCGGACGGGCCGCACCGCCTCGGCGCGCTCGGGGTTCGGAACCGCTTTCCCGTCGGCCGGCCCATGACCGGCCATGGAGCTGTTCGGATCCAGCGGCATTCGCGGGGTCGCGCTACGGTACCTCACGCCGGAGCTCGTCCTCGACATCGCGAAGGCGGCCGGATCGGTGTGGGACGCCGACCGGGTCGCCGTCGCCCGCGACACCCGCACCACCGGCGAGCTGTTCGTCAACGCCGCCGCGAGCGGGCTCGCCGCCGTGGGTTGCGACGTCGACCGACTCGGCGTCGTGCCGACGCCCGCAGTCGGGAACTACTGCGAGTCGACGGGGGTCCCGGCCGTGCTCGTCACCGCCTCGCACAACCCGCCGGAGTTCAACGGGATCAAGCTCGTCGGCGACGACGGCGTCGAGCTCTCGGTCGACGTGCTCGAACGCGTCGAGCGCCGCGTCCTCGACGACGAGTACGACCTCGCCGACTGGCGGACCGCCGGCGCGACGACGGCCGTCGACGGCGCCGTCGACGACTACGTCGACCAGCTGCTCGACGCGGTCGACCGCGAGGCGATCGCCGACGCCGGGCTAACGGTCGCGGTCGACCCCGGTCACGGCGCGGCGTCGGTGGCGTCGCCGCGGATCTACCGCGAGCTCGGCTGTGACGTGCTGACGGTGAACGCGACGCCGGACGGCCACTTCCCCGGTCGCGACTCCGAGCCGATCGCGGAGAACCTCGAAGCGCTCTCCCGGCTCGTCGCGACCTCCGAGGCCGACGTGGGGATCGCCCACGACGGCGACGCGGACCGCGCCGTCTTCGTCGACGAGGACGGCGGGTTCGTCGACGGCGACACCTCGTTCGCGGCGATGGCCGACGCCTGCGTGGAGCCCGGCGACAGCGTCGTCAGCGCCGTCAACGTCTCCCAGCGGCTCGTCGACGTCTGCGACGCGAACGACGCCGACCTTGAGCTGACCCCCATCGGCGCGACGAACATCATCACCCGGACGCGCGAGCTCCACGAGGCGGGAGTCAACGTACCCGTCGCCGGCGAGGGGAACGGCGGGCTGTTCTTCCCGCCGTACCGGCTCTCGCGGGACGGCGCGTACATCGGCGCTCGCTTCCTCGAACTGCTCGCGGACGCCGGCGAGCCGGTCAGCGACGTGGTCGCGCCCTACGCCGACTACCACTTCGTGCGCCGGAACGTGGAGTACGCCGACGCCGCCGAGCGCGACGAGATGCTCTCCGCGGCGCGGGCGTACGTCGAGACCGCCGACGCGAAGCCGAACACCACCGACGGCTACCGCCTCGACTACGGCGACGCGTGGGTGCTCGTGCGTCCCTCCGGCACGGAGCCGAAGGTCCGGATCTACGCCGAGTCCGCCGACCCGGACCGCGCCGAGCAGCTCGCGACGGACATGCTGGTGGCCGTCGAGAGCGGGCGGTAGTCGGCGACCGAAGCTTGAGACGGAGACGCCGGGAGCGACGCGTCTCGCTCGAGGCGGCGCCGTTCGCCGGCCCGCGAGCTCCGTGCGGACGCGCCGCGTCGTCGGTCGAACGCAGGGGGCGAGACCGCGTCGACGACACGTGACAGAACCCCGCCAGTTACCGGTAGTAATATATTAACTCATGTTGTAGTAAGAATAGACATGGCCGCGAAGAAGCCCGGCGTCGCATCGCGCATCGACCGAGACGGTTCGACCGCACCGATCGATCTGGTGCGGACGATGGAGAGCAAAACGGAGACGATCACCGGCGCCGTCGCGTCGGGAGCGGTAACGCTGGAGGAGCTGGACCGCTTCGTCCGGCGCGTCGAGCGCGGCGAGGTGGACTGCTGCGACGGGACCGACGCCGTCGTCCGGATCGTCCGGTCGCTGTTGAGCGACCGCCGTCCCAGCTGGGAGGAGATGGAGCCGGCCGGGCGGGCGACGGGCGCCTGACGGCGCGCGTTCGAAACGATCGGGTATCCGCGGCTTCGGACCGCTCGTTCGCGTTCTCTCTCTGTTCTGAGGCGCCGCGTCCGCTCGCGTCGCTCCCTACCGGTCGAGCGCCGAGAGCGCCTCGGCCGCCTCGCGGGCCGCCCGTAGGTGGTCGCGCGCCCGCCGCGGGTCGTCCGTCTCCTCGGCCGCGACGGCGAACCGGTGGAGCGTCCGCGTCAGCGACGCCCGGGCGTCGGCGACGCTCTCGGAGCCGGCAGTCGTCGTCGGGGGGCTCTCGGACGCGCCCGCGGTCGGGTCGGGGACCCCGGTCGACGGCTCCGGGGTCGTCCCAGTCGACGGCTCCGAGGGCGTCCCAGTCGACGGCTCCGAGGGCGTCCCAGTTGACTCCCGGTCGGGGCGCCGCGGCTCGGCCGAACCGTTCGCGCCGGTCGCCGGGGACGGCGCTCCGTCAGTCGGGGGCGTCGGCGAGCGGTCGACCGCGTCCGCGCCGACGTCTCCGGACGCGGCCGAAGTCGAGGTGCCCGCGGTCGGGTCGGCGCTCCCCTCGTCCGCGGCGTCGACCGTGTGGCAGGTCGGGCAGAACTCCTGCCCGTCCTTCCGGAAGATGGGGTCGCCGCAGTCGTCGCAGTGGCGGTTCGTCATCGTCGCCCCCTGCAAGAGGAGCTCCGACATCCGCTGCGTGTGCTCGCGCTTCTCCTCGTCGTCCGCGAGCTTCTCGCGGAGCTTCTCGCGCTCGGCCTCCTTGTCGAACCCGTCGCTCATGGGCGGACGAACGTGGTTGACGAGCAAAAGTCCGGTGGGCTCGGGACGACCGGGGCGCGGCGGCGACCGCCGCTCCGCCGTCGGCTACTCCTCGGTGATCGTGCGGTCGTCCGGGTCGAGCTCGCCGCGGTGGATCTTCGAGCCGTCCTGCGCGACCTGCCGGCCGAGGACCGCGCACTTCACCCGCATCGGTGAGATGTCGACGCCGAGCATCTCCGTGACGTCGTCGGTGTCCATCCCGTGGAGCTCCTCGACCGCCATCCCGTGGAGCCGCTCCGAGAGCATGCTCGCGGAGGCCATCGAGATGGCGCAGCCGTCGCCCGTAAACCGGACCGCTTCGATCGTCTCGCCCGCCTCGTCGAGGTCGACGTCCATCCGGATCGTGTCGCCGCAGGAAGGGTTTTCGCCGACGTGCGTGAAGTCCGGCTCCTCGAGCTCACCGTAGTTGCGCGGGTTCTTGTAGTGGTCAAGGATCTGCTGCCGGTACATGTCCGAGCCCAGTCCCATATCGGTTTCAAATAGGCCAGTGCGGGTCAAAAGGGTTCCGTCGATTGTGACGACCGGGCGCGGGGACCGCGAGCCGACGAGCGGCGGACACCGACTACTCCTCGGATCCGGCGGTCTCTGCGCCCGGCCTCGGCCCGGACGGAGGCGCCGCCGTCTCGGCGGTTCGGGGGCCGTTGCCGGCGACGAGCTCGCGGAGCCGTTCGAGGAGGCGCTCGTACTGCCCACGTTCCGAGCGCTTCGTGAAGTACCCGTCAGCGCCGGCTTCGAGCGCCAACGCCTCGGTCTCTCCCTCGCGACAGGTGGTGTGGAACAGCACCGGCACGTCGCTCCCGTCGCGGCGGAGTCGACGGACCAACTCGACGCCGGAGCCCTCCGGCAGCCGCTGTTCGGTCACGACACAGTCGACCGCGTCGGCCGCGTCGAACGCCGCGGCGACCCCGTCGACCGACCGGACCGTGACCCCGTCGACCGACCGGTCCGTGAACGCCGCGAACAGCTCCGCCGCGCGCGAGTCGGGTTCGACGTGAAGCACCGCGACGGAGTCGGGTTCCGGCGTCGAGTCGCGGTCGGCGGCGTGCATCTCTGTCTGGGCATCGGGCGCGGCGGCGGACGGTGAAGTGTCGGTCATGAACGGGTGATATCTTCGCAACGCCGCTACGGCCGATTGCAACGGACGTCGCCCTCGTTTTACTATTTTTTACTCGGATAGTAATAATAATTGTGCGACCACCGTTGTCACGCCTCTCGGGTTGCCAGCAGCCCGATCGCTTGTGATGACGATCGACGGGCAGACGGTGGAAACGATGCGAGCCGGGAGCGTCGAACAGCGGAACCGAACGACGGTTCGGGGGCGGCCGGAGAAGCGATTACTTAGTGGTCTTCGACTTGCCGCTCCGGTCCGGCGATTTCGGCACACTCAGGCCTCGCGTATCGCGGCGGATCCGAGCGAACGGCCGCCCGCGTCGACGCGCGGGGGCCTCAGGCGAACAGGTCGCGCGCCTCGCCGACGGCCTCGACGAGAGCGTCGACCTCCTCGACGGTGTTGTAGAGGTAGAAGGAGGCGCGCGCGGAGGCGGAGACGCCCATCTCGTCGTGGAGGGGTTGGGTGCAGTGGTCGCCCGCGCGGATCGCGATCCCGTAGTCGTTGAGGATGCTGGAGAGGTCGTGCGCGTGGACGCCCTCGACGTTGAACGCGACGAGGCCGCCGCGGTCGTCGCCGGGCGGCCCGTAGATCTCCACGCCGCCGAGCGCCGACAGCTCGTCGTAGGCGTACTCGGCGAGGAGGTCCTCGTGGGCCTCGACGCGGTCCATCCCGATCTCCTCTAAGTACTCGATCGCCGCAGCGAAGCCGATCCCCTGCGCGATCGAGGGCGTCCCGGCCTCGAACTTCCACGGGAGGTCCTCCCACGTGGAGTCCTCGAAGGAGACCCGCCGGATCATGTCGCCGCCGTAGAGGTACGGCTGCATCGACTCCAACAGCTCCTCGCGGCCGTACAGCGCGCCGATCCCGGTCGGGCCGCACATCTTGTGCGCGGAGAACGCGAAGAAGTCGACCCCGAGCTCATCGACGTCGACCGCGCGGTTCGGCACCGACTGCGCGCCGTCGGCGAAGATGTACGCGCCGTGGTCGTGCGCGAGGTCGGCCAGTTCGGCGATCGGGTTGATCGTGCCGAGCGTGTTCGAGATGTGGACGACCGACACCATCTGCGTGTCGTCGTCGATGAGGTCCGCCGCGTCGTCCATGTCGAGCCGCCCCTCGTCGGTCACGTCGATAAAGCGCACGTCGGCGCCGGTCCGCTTGCCGATCTGTTGCCAGGTGACGAGCGAGGCGTGGTGCTCCATCTCGGTGAGGACGACGTTGTCACCGGGACCGAGCTCCTCGAGGCCCCACGCGTAGGCGACGAGGTTCATCGCCTCGGTCGTGTTCTTCGTGAAGACGATCTCCTCGCGGCCCGCGGCGCCGACGAAGTCGGCGACCGCGTCGTGGGCCTCCTCGTAGGCGACGGAGGCCTCCTGGCTCAGCTGGTGGATGCCGCGGTGAACGTTGGCGTTGTAGCTCCGGTAGTAGTCCGAGATCTCGTCCACGACCGGGTCGGGGGTGTGCGAGGTCGCCGCGTTGTCGAGGTAGACGAGCGGCGTGTCGTCGCCCGGTCCCTGTCCCGGCGACTCCGGATCCCCGCCGACCTTCCGGTCGAGGACGGGGAAGTCTGCCCGGAGCGCTTCCACGTTGAACGGGTACTGCTCCTGAACTCCCATTACGCTGATTTGGGCCCCGAGCACTAACACATCTTCGGTCCGGCAGGTGTTGCTCGCGACTCGGACGCGGATCGTTCTTAAAAGAAAGGGACGATCTCAGTCACCGCCAACGCTCCGGCCGCTCGATTATAAATGGCTGCTCGGAAGTCAGCCCTGAAGACCTCCGAAACCCCAGCCGCGACGGCTCGCGCGGCTCGATTCGCTCCTCGACCGCTCACTTCGTTCGCGGTCTGCGGTGCTTTCGT